>JAHHTR010000057.1 GCA_020024515.1 Angelakisella sp. | reverse complement strand
CAAACCCATTGGCAGAGTTAAATATGCGCTGATTTAATTCCGCCAACGAGTTCATAGATAGTAATTTTACAAATCTCATTTATAAAAAATACATGTATAAAACTACGTGCAAATAAAAATAATATGAAGTCAAATTAAATCCCTAAGAGGAAGGGGGCAGGTGACAAAATATTTTCTATAAGTGACAGTTTTTTATCACTCATGAACAAAAGAAATGATAATCCAATGACAAAGATAAGGTAAATAAAATATAATGCCAGGAACGTATGTGCTTAAAAAGAAAAGCAGATATTGAACAGCTTGATTTACATCGTTATTATTGTCCTATATTTGCTCTTCTTATAGTTTTGTTTATATGTATTTTCAAAATAGGAAAATGCAATTATTTCCACGCAGAGTGTGGGCTGTAGAAACTTTAGATTTTGTAATAAGCTGTATATCAATATACTACAACGATAGTTTTTAAAATCCAAAAATCTCGAGGAACAAAACAGGGACATAAAAATTACAGCTACTTGCAAAAATCTACAAAAATGTGAATTTTTTATGTTTTTCTTGACTTTTGGCCCCTAAACCACCTCTAAATTCACCACTCTTAAAAGATCATTGCATTCAAAAAAAAGAAAAATCTGCTCCTCTATGAAAAGCAGTTTAGTTTAGTTTTTGTATATATAATACAGGACTAAACTAAACCAAATCCTTTCTTTTTTGGAAAGCACCATCTGCAAAGAACAGAAAGTTTAAAGTATGATTAATGCATGTTTTTCCCGTGATTCCTAATGATACTTTGTGCTTTCTCTTTTTAACCATATTTGCCCAGCATTTGCAGATGTTTACAGTGCTCGTTATAAGTTTATATATCAAACCTTTTGATTGTTTTTTAGTCACATTCTATTAATAAATATCTCATATATAAGTGATTGTTATGATAATGCCTAAAAGTAGGCTGTGTATATTAAAAAACGAACATAAATCTGTGAAAATTTCACGTGAAATTTTCACAGATAAAGTATTTTATATACATTTGCAAAAGAATCACTAAGGCTCTCACACATTTAAGTAATAGATATTTAACATTAAAATTCGAATTTATGATACTCCGTGTAATATTAAAAAATTTTCTATCATTTAAAGAAGAAGTTCAGTTTGATATGTTTCCGAATATGAAAAGAACTTCTTTGTCTAATCATATTTCAATGTTCAATGATAAATTACCAGTTCTTAAGATGGCTGCTATCTATGGTTCAAACGGAGCTGGAAAATCTAATTTGTTGAAGGGTGCGGATTTTTTAAAGGAACTTGCGTCAAATAAAAATTTTCTTAATAAAGAAAAGATAGAGAAATACATTTTTGCATTGCAAGAAAATGCGGAAACAGAATCTTTAGCATTGACTATAGAATTTATAACTAAATCAGGAGTCCCTTTTATTTACTCGGTAGAAGTTGCGAATAGGGGAATAACATTCGAGAGTCTTCAGATTTCAGGTCTAGGCTCAGAAGAAAATAAGAATATTTTCACACGTCGGGGAGCCCAAATAAATTATGCTGTAGAACCTTCTGATGAAATCAAGAATATGATTATAGGCTGGATTGAAAAAAGTCCTTTTGCAAGTCTATTGACTATAAATAATGATATGCCTGTGCTGTCTGATCAAAATATTAGTATAGCACAAAAATGGTTTAAAGAAGAGTTGACAATTATTGGTTTGCATTCGTTTAATCCCGCATTAATTGGAATATTTAAGAATGACAAAGATATTAATAGGTTTGCATCAGAACTTTTTAAGGTTATAGATCTAGGTATAGAGGATGTAACAGTTGAGACTGAAAATTTCGAAGATTGGGCAAGTACACACAGTTGTAACGATATACCAATGGACAAACTGCGGGAAATGCGTACAGGGGTATTGTCACAAGTCGTAGATTTTAGGAATACAATAGACATTAGCGTAGAGAATGGAGTACAGAAAATAAGTCAGATAATGTTCAAACAATTTGGAGAGAATGGATTCTCAAAAAATATGGATATTTTGGCTCAATCTGATGGTACTGTTCGTCTATTATCGCTTGTTCCCGCATTGTATGACGCTATTAAATCACACAAGACAGTACTTATTGATGAAATAGACCATAGTATACATCCCCATTTGGTTCGTGAATTAGTCCGCTATTTTTCAAAGCAAGGAACAAATGGCCAATTAATTTTTACGACACACCAGACATGTCTGCTTAATCAAGAATTCTTGCGTACAGATGAAGTTTGGATGGTAGAGAAACAATATGGCGGCAGTCATATGTATTCACTTAATGACTTTAAGGTACATAATACAATCAATATAGAAAATGGTTATATGGAAGGTCGCTATGGAGCTATTCCGTTTGTAGGAAATTTAAATATGTAAATCTGGTGAAATATGGATTTATCAAAATTGTCTTATTCAAAAGGGAATCCCGAGTTAACTCCCCGTGTTTCGTTTCATGAAGTTCATGGAAAAGTTAGTGATGAAGACTTATCTACTATAAAATCAGAAATTCCATCTGCGTATAGAAAAGAAGAAGGAGTTTTATCTACTAGTCTTGTGTTTGTACTTTCAGGAGGAGAAAAACGCGAAAAAGATTTTCTTAAGGAACTAATCAGGCAGCGTAATATTCACTCATTAAGAGTTGCGTTTATGTCTGAGGAAAGACAGGGTTTACAACCTTATCAGATGGAAGAAAGGTGGAAGAAAATCCAGTCTGCTGGTGAATTTAAGATAGGTGTTCAGTTGTATCATCTTGATGCAACTGATAAAGTTTATTTACTTTCGGACGTTGATGAATTCTATGATCAGCTAGTAAAAATCCTGGCAACCAATTCTAACGAACAGATGGGAGAATGGATAATAAGTAATCCATGTTTTGAAGTCTGGCTGTATTATTGTTATTTGAATAATCCAGAAAAAGATTTAGAATGTTTAAAGTCAGAATCGATAAGAACTCGTAGTAAAAAGTTGAAATCTTTAGGTCCGAAATTGAAATTAGGTGGTTTGAATCCTTGCCAGGCTTTTGAGCACATGACAACTGGCATAAGAAATAGTCGGATGCATTATGATGTTGATGAAAATAATATTCCAGTTCTTTTTGCCACCCAAATACATGAGATGGCTGAATATCTAATTGAGATAATGAATGACAATAATAAAGAATATGACTCTTTTTTGAAAAAGAAAGAAGAACAAAGGAAAGAAATGCGAGAAAAATGAAGTTAATGAAGTTACTTAATAAATGATTTTTATATTATATATTAATATTTGAGTAATATGGATTTAGTAAGAAAACGAGGCGAAATAATTAGTGCTGAGCAATGCTCTTTGGTATCGAAAAGATATAAACGTATTACCAAAGCAGTTAATTCTGAATTTTGGCAGATAAATAGTGATACAGCTCATAGTATGTATGTTGGTTCTTATGGAAGAGGAACAGCTATAGACACAAGTGATATTGACATATTGGTTGAGTTGCCAAGGGAAGAATATAATAGGTTTGATAGTTTGAAAGGAAATGGACAATCCCGATTGTTACAAGCTCTCAAAAATGCTATTAAACAGACTTATCCTTTTAGTGACATACATGCAGATGGTCAGGTAGTAGTAATTGATTTTACAGATGGTATCCGATTTGAAATTTTACCTGCATTTCGCAAAATAGACTATTGGGGCAACTGGAATGGTCAATATGATTATCCAGATACAAATATGGGAGGAAATTGGTTAACGACAGCACCAAAGGAGGAACAAGAAGCAATGAAAAATCTCAACCAGCTAAGCAATGGATTGTTGTTTGATACATGTAAACATATGAGAGAAATTAGAGATAATTATTTCAGTAGCTATCACCTTCCCGGTATTGTTATTGATAGTTTTGTATATCACAATATTGGAAGTTGGCATTGGTTAAGAGATGGAGAACAAAGTAGTAATATTGAAAAAGGGATCTATGAGAATAGGTTGTATTCTCTATGTCCGATTTGGAGTTTCCATTTAACGGCTCCAGGTAGTGGTATGCTTGTTGAAACGTCAGATTGTGTTGACACTTTAAGAAAAGTTTTAAATTATATGTCTAAAGAATAAAGATATGGATGATCAAATTAAAATAATTTATAGAGAAATACTGGAGAGATATACGAAAGTAATTTGGACACATAAAATTCATTTATGTCAAACAGACATATACTTAAGGAATAAAAAATTACAGAACAATGTTCTCTCAGTCTTATCTGTGATAGTATCTGCTTCCGCTATTACTAATATATTCAAGTGGTTACCTGAAAATTTAATAGTTCCATTAATGGCTTTAGCTTCATTAACACTAACATATTTTACTGTGAAATATAAAGCTGAAAATTTAGAAAAAAAAGCATCTGAGAACGAGCGATTCGCAGCAATTATGCACGATTTGAGAAATCAATATTCAGCTCTGTTATCTGATATTAAAGGAGGATTGTATTCAAAAGAACAAATGTCAGAAAAACGTACACAATTAGAAAAAATTGAAAATATTATATATTCTGGAATTGTGCCATATACATCTAAAGAAGCTGTAGATAAAGCTGCAAAAGCCTTAAAAATAAAACAAGAATCCACTACTACTAATGAAGAGATAAAGCAGATTATTTCTGATAATTTGCAAATGTGATTAATCTAATAAATAATTAGGCGATTGATGACAATCTTATAAAAGATGCCATAAAAACATAAAAATTAGCTTGTGTCGCAAGTATTCTTCTCCTATGGCGGTTATTATGCCGCCATAAGATCCTCTATAATTTCTCTTTTATAAACATCAACAAGGTTTCTTGCATGATTCAAAAAATAAATAGATGTAGCGAATAGAAAATATCAGATTAGTAGCCTAATAGAAAAACGGATAGATAAAGATAATCAGTAATAAATTATCCCCCTGTCAGTATCAGCTACGTACCGTGATATTTGTATGATTTTGGGGCAACTTTGGCGCAGCCTAGTAAAGGTAAGTTTGTCAATCATTAAGCAAATTGGCATTTAAAATAATACAATAGGGTAGATTATCTGATTTATGCTGAAGAAAAAAAACGTTTAAGATTATTCTCCGAATATTTTCGGCGAATAATGGGATTAATCTCCGGATTATAGCAATTTAATTGCTCAAACTCAAGAATTTCTTTAAACTTTCACAATGTATGAAAATGTTTAAGAGAAATATATTGCGGTATTTCGTGAGTGTTTATTTGAACAAATACAAATTGGCCTTAAAAATGACACTAATCTATTGATTATAAGGTCTATATAAAATTGGGAAATTTGGTATCACATAAAAAGTCGTGTTCACTTTTTATCGCTTTCTTTGCATTTAGTTGCCAAAATTTGATGTTTTTGTCCCTCGGAACATGAAGGGACAAAGAGGGACAAGAATTTTGTCAAGTTTTTGTACTCAAGGTACAACGGAGGGACAAAATTGGAAAAAACAGGTGAAAATACCTGCAAATAAAGACCTATCAAATGCAAATATGGAAACTACTTGCAAACAAAAGAAAAGATTTTATCTGCCTGATGGATAACAAGTTATCGTAAAAAAGACAGATAAAATCTTATAAAGTACTGATTATCAGCGTTTTAATCTACTTCCCCACGCAGAAAGTATATAATTCATTTGCTTTTATTTACAATACTCTGTATATCAGGTAGATAATAAATGGTATTCTTGCTAAATTGTTTGTCTGGGTGACAGTCTGCTGACAAAAAAAGGTCAACTACATGCAAAGAAAAGCAAATGAGGATTTAGCCCAATTTTGAGCGATTTTTAGAGTATGATTTAATTTTAAGTATGATGCTTACAACAATCGTTTTCTAAATAAAATATATAGCAGTTTAGTTTAGTTCTTGTATATATGAAACAGTTCTAAACTAAACCGGTCAAATCGTAGTCATACAGAATATGAAACGTTCAATATTCTTTTGGATGCAATCATACTTTGATTTCGACAGCGTTTCCTTTTGTTTTTTGTAAAATTGACAGCATTTGCTTTTCTTTACAACTTGATTAATTGATTTTACAAGAACATAATTCAGATATAAAACCATCCAAAAACTTTATTCTAAGCAGTTCGTTGTTTTCAATTGTACTATATATCAATACTATATGCTTTAAATGTTAATCCGGAATTGATGATGTGTAAATAAAACATATCAACTCAAGACCGAAGTCTTAATAAAACGCTATTGTAATTTGTCACTTATCTGTCCCTTTAGCTTTATTCTGACCAAAGTCCTGGGAATATTAGTCTTTATAACCGGTATCTAAGCATAATTATGAATTGATAATATCCATAATACGACATAAACAGCTGAAAACATTTTGCTTTTTCCGACATAAATCATGAAAAACATTTTGCTGTTTGAATTATAATGTGTATTTTAGTAGACATAATATTAGAATAATAAGCACATTAAATATGTTAGAGAGAATATTCAAACGAAAAATTTACACCCGTATGCTTCAGTGGAAATCAGAGAGTGATGGTCAGACAGCACTGTTGATAAAAGGAGCGAGACGAATTGGTAAGTCAACCATAGCTGAAGAATTTGCAAGAAATGAATACGAATCCTATATCCTAATTGACTTTTCAATTGCAGACGAAAGTGTGAAAGATTTATTTAATCAACTTTCTGACCTGAACTTCTTCTTTTTGCGTTTACAATCACTTTTCAGTACATCCCTGCATAAAAGAAAATCTGTCATCATCTTTGATGAAGTACAATTATATCCCCCAGCAAGACAGGCCATAAAACACTTGGTAAAAGATGGCAGATATGATTATATAGAAACAGGTTCGTTGCTTTCTATCAAGAAGAATGTCAAAGACATCCTGATACCTAGCGAAGAGACTCGAATATCCATGTTCCCTATGGATTACGAAGAGTTTCTTTGGGCAGTAGGTAAAACACCAACTTACGAGCTGATTCAATATTCCTTCCAACAACTGAAGTCTATGGGAGATGCTGTCAATAGAGAGATGATGAGAGATTTTCGTCTATATATGCTCATTGGTGGGATGCCTCAAGCTGTTAATGCCTATCTGGATTCCAATGATTTCTCTGCAGTAGACGCTGTTAAACGAAACATCTTAGAATTGTATATTGACGATTTTCGTAAAATAGACCCTACAGGTAAAGCTTCCAGGTTATTCATGTCTATCCCTGCAGAACTCTCTCGTAATACAATGCGGTATAAAGTAGGAAGTGTCATTGAAAATGCTACAGCATCTCGTCTCGGTGAACTTTTGATGGATATGGCAGATTCTATGACGGTAAATTTTGCTTATCATGCGAATGATCCGAATGTTGGCCTAGCTCTACATGCCGATTATGACTGTTTCAAAATGTTTTTGAATGACACTGGACTTTTTGTCACACTGGCATTCATGGACAGAGATTATACAGACAATGACATTTATCGCAAGTTGCTTTCAGATAAATTAGGAACGGATTTGGGGTATGTCTATGAAAATGTAATTGCACAGATGTTAAGAAGTGCTGGAAATGAATTGTTTTATTACACTTTTAAGGAGCAGATAGAAAAAAATAATGGGGACAATAATTTTCTTACTAGAAATTACGAAGTTGATTTTTTACTATCTCGTAAAGATAAGATCTGTCCTATAGAGGTCAAATCTTCTGGATATAACTCACATAAATCTCTTGATAAATTCCAGGAGAAGTTTTCTTCAAGAATAAAGAATCGGTATCTTCTGTATACAAAAGACGTCAGAAAAGATAAGGATATCATGTGCTTGCCTGTTTATATGGCAGGGCTATTGTGATGTTAATTAAATAATGAATATTTATGCCTACTTTTAATTCTATCAAAGAACTTACGTGTGTATTACAGCAAGGTGGCAAATTGCTGAATGACATGTTTATTAAGTGTAAAACCTTTTTTGCAGTTTGCGATGCTGGTGAGACCTTTGATTTAGATAAAAACTTTTAAATTGGAATTGACGAAACTTATTTTGGTAAATTGAAAGTTGTAAAAATTGTAAAAATATGAAATATGATCAAATAAGACATTTAAGAAGTTTAAGATTGCTTTTGTCACAAAATAAAGCTCCGCTTGGCTTCCTTCTTGCGGCAGGTTGTCCTTTGTCTGTTAAAATTTCAGGGAGTCCGTTACTCCCAGATATGAAGGGCTTAATCAAGATTATCAATGATGCACATATTGAAGATTTAGCGACGACTCCATATAAAAGAATGATAGAAGAATTAAACAAGGTTGGTAGGAAGACTTCAAATCTGGAAGATGTTCTTACCTTTATACGTAGCATGAAGGAAGTCTCAGCTGGAGGTGGCACAGTTAGAGGTTTTACTGAAGATGAACTTGTTAATTTGGAAAAAGAAATCTGTAAAACAATATCTGATGCTGTTACAAAGGATTTGCCGGTTGGAGATAATTCGTATAGAAGATTTGCCAGATGGGTGAATTCTATTGATCGAACTTTCCCTGTTGAAATATTTACGACCAACTACGATTTACTTTTAGAGCAGGCTTTAGAAGAACAAAGTGTTCCGTTCTTTGATGGATTTTCAGGTTCAAGATACCCATTCTTTGATATTCATTCTGTAGAGGAAGATGAATTGCCTACTTATTGGATGAGACTATGGAAACTACATGGCTCTGTGAATTGGAAGGCTATTTCTGGAGGCGTTTGTAGGGTATCTAAAGGGATAGATGGCTCTCCAGATTTAATTTATCCTTCCAAACTGAAATACGATCAAAGTAGAAAGATGCCATTTTTAGCAATGTCCGACAGATTAACGAATTTTCTTTTGAAACCACATGCAGTATTGTTTGTCTGTGGTTATTCTTTTGGTGATGAACATATCAATGACACTATTATAAATGCTTTAAAGGTAAACCAAAGTGCAAATGTAGTGGCATTGATGTATGGTAAAATGAAGAATTCAGATGGGACTTTGGTTTCGGAAGAAACTGTAAATTTAGCATTACATCGCCCTAACTTGAGCATTTGGTATGATGAAGAAGCTGTCATTGGAGCCCAACGCCGTGAATGGTCAAAGTTTGTTGATAATAAAAATGAATTTGTAAACTATAATTTCAATAAGAAAGAAGATCGAGTTTCTCTTGGAGATTTCGCAGATTTTGCTCTTTTCCTATCAGAACTAATTGGAGATGATCTATATGCAGACGAAAAGTAATCCAGCTATAATAGGAGCTGTTAGAAGTATTTCAGGAACAAAAGTTTCTGTACAATTATACCCATCTATTAACTCAACCATTTCTTATATTTATGGAAATGGTTATAAAGTTGGGGAAGTAGGTGGTTTTGTGAGGATACCGCAAGGATTTATTAACCTGTATGGTATCATTGTTCAGATAGGGGCTGATGCAGTACCTGAATCTATGAGAAACGATGTCAATACAGGTTTAAGGTGGATGACCATACAACTTATCGGAGAGGGCGCAAAAGGACAGCCGTTTGAAAGAGGTGTATCGCAATACCCTATGATAGATGATGAAGTCTATATTGTTACAGAAGAAGATCTGGTCAATATATATGGTCATGAGAAAGGTGCTGAGTTTGTGTCAGTAGGTACCATTTCAGGAGCGGAGAATATTCCTGCTTTGATAGACATCAATAAGTTGGTAACCAGACATAGCTGTATTGTTGGCTCTACAGGAACTGGTAAATCAACAACAGTGGCAGAGGTGATAAATACCCTTATAAATCCTGTTGTATTCCCTTCTTCTAGAATTATTCTTATTGATATTCATGGTGAGTATTGTAAAACTTTTAAAAGTAGAGCTAATATATTTAGAACGACGCCGGAAGCCAAAACGGATAAGAAACTTGTTGTCCCCTTTTGGGCTATGAGTTATAATGAGTTTGTAAGTTTTGTTTTTGGCGATATTCAAGATAATGACCGATTTCCGCTTTCGGAACTTATTTTAAAGCTTAAAAAACTTACAATAGAAAAGAATCCATCTTTGTTTTCATATCTAAATACTGATAATATAACAGTAGATACACCTGTACCATTTAGTTTGCGACGTTTGTTCCTTTATCTATATAGATTAATGTTTGCAACCCATATATGTGCGGGAACCGGACAAAAATATGTCCTATAGATAAGGATTTTAATGAGGCTGCGACGACAGAGGCTTTCGTTATAAAAGAAGACGGAACTAAAATGTCAGGATCAATAGAGCCATTTGAGTTACCAGAATATAAGGAGCAGCAGCAATCAAGAATATATTTATCCGCGGCTACAATGAATTTGAGAAGGCAGCTTATAGCATTGCAGGCTAAGATTGCAGATCCACGTTTTGATTTCGTTTTAGAGCCTGATGGCTTTATACCAAAAGCAGATGGAAATATAACAAATGATATCAATTCTCTGCTAAAACTTTGGATTGGAGAGAAATCTCTTTCTGTTTTTGATGTTTCAGGGGTACCAAATGGAATATTGCATGATATTATAGGAATTCTTCTCCGTGTCATGTATGACTCTATGTTTTGGTCACGCAATCTTAAACAAGGAGGCAGAAAACGCCCTCTATTAATAGTAATGGAAGAGGCTCATAATTATCTGAGTAGTGACAATAATAGCAGAGCATCCAGAGTAGTACGCCGCATAGTAAAGGAGGGACGTAAATATGGAATCAGTACTATGATTGTAAGCCAGCGTCCTTCAGAGATAGACCCAACTATTCTATCTCAATGTGGTACAACGATAGCTTTGCGCCTGACGAACTCTAATGATAGAAATATAATAGCCAATGCAGTCTCAGATAATCTTTCTAATTTGGTGAATATGCTACCGATTCTCAAAACTGGTGAATGCATTATTGTTGGTGAGGCAGTAAGAATGCCTATGAGAGCTGTCATTACATATCCTGATAAAAACAATAGACCTGACAGTAATGATCCTATTGTGGCTTCAGATGAAAAAGGAAAAGGTGCTTGGAACAATGCCTTAGATATTACGGATGAAGAATTTCAGAACATTATAAAAGCATGGAGATTACAACAAATTAATTTATAATATTTTAAATATATGGATAGACAATATGTATCATCATCGAACATTGCTTCGATTGGTTATGACCCTGACAGTATGGTTTTAGAAATTGAGTTTTTAAGTGGTGCTGTTTATCAGTATTATGATGTACCACAAAGTATTTATGATGGATTAATGGTTGCTGATTCTCATGGTAAATTCCTTGACTCTTATATTAAAAAAGGTGGTTATCGCTACGTTCAAGTGTAATGTACATGTGTGTCACAAACTTGTCACATACTAATAGAAAGTTTTTAAATTTAAGACGGACTTATTTATTGATATTTTCATATACTTCATGAGTAGGGATGAAAATTACACTATAGTCAGTACGTTATATGTGTACACATAATTTTCATAATAGATGAGAGAATTATAGGTCAAGTGAAGTTATTTACACCGAACAAATAAAAAAGTTGAAATATGAATTGGAAAGTGTTTGAATTGAAATATGACAAACGGGAGGAATGGGCATTTGAGCAAATGTCCTATCTTCTGTTCTGTGCTGAACATAATAGCAGGATAGGACTTTTTCGCTATAAGAACCAGACGGGAATAGAAACAGAACCGTTGATTCATGGTGGTAAGACTCTAGGATTTCAATCCAAATACTATACAACTTCTATTGCGGCTAATAAAGGTGACATTATTGACTCCATTCAAAAGGCAAAAAAAACGAACGGGAATCTGGATGAACTATATTTCTATATCAATCGGGAATTTTCAGAAAGTTCCTCGCAAAATCAGAAGAAACCAAAGTATCAGCAGGAAATCGAAAATTCAGCGAAGGCTCTTGGAGTTGAACTCATCTGGCGTGTACCGAGCCATTTTGAACTACAATTATCTTTGCCAGAAAATAAATATATTTTTGACCTTTTTTTCAATCTGAATCCCAATGAAGGCAATTTAATAGACAGTATAGTTGCGCATAATGAGAATATTTTGAAGGATATTCAAACTGAAATCCCGTTTAATGGGCAGAAAATCAAAATCGATAGAACGGCAATAGTCGAAAACATTGGCGAAAATTGTCGAAATCATAAAAATATCATAATTGCAGGAGAGGGAGGCTGTGGTAAGACAGCAATATTTAAAGACTTTTATGTAAAAAATGTGAAAGATAATCCGATCTGTGTTTTCAAGGCCAATGAATTGAATGTACAAAATGTTAATGATATATTTAGATTTTCTGAGAATTATACCATCTCTCAGTTTCTAGATGCTTATAAAAATGAAGAGGTAAAGATATTTGTTATTGATTCGGCAGAGAGACTTGCTGAAATTAGTGATTTAGATGCAGTGACTAATCTGATTCAAGAACTCTCGGGACAAGGATGGAATATCATCTTTACGACAAGATATGTTTATCTAAATGATTTGGCCTTTTTTATAAAGGAAGTCTTGCAGGTCCCTATTGAAATATGAGGGTGTGTCGAAATGTTTGTTAAATGACAATAATTTTAGACATACCCTCT
>JAHHTR010000056.1 GCA_020024515.1 Angelakisella sp. | reverse complement strand
TTATTCAAGTTGAAGATTTTGAAAAATTTTCTATTTCTTCAAATCCTCATAATAAACCCAAAAATGATTTATTAGAAATCATTGAAAAATTGCAAAAAGTGTCCAATGATGATTATTTTAAAAAATATAAAACTGAAATTTTAGGCGCTATCAACCTATTAAATACTGCATTTCATGAAATAAATAAAAATTATGAAATATTTTTACAAAGTGCGATGTTTTATTATTTTTTTTTGACAGTAAAAACTGTTAATTTATATTTTAGGAGGAAGAAGTATGAAAAAAATAATGGCAATATTACTTTCAGTAGTAATGCTGACATCTGTGTTTACAGGTTGTGGTAATTCAACACAAACACCAACAGATATAAAATCTGACACAGGGGAAACAGTAAATAACGACGGTCCTGTAAAAATTAAAATCTTCTATTCTGATAATGCAACACTACCATTTAAAAAAGATTGGTTGACAGTAAAAACAGCAGAAGAAAAATTTAATGTAGATTTTGACTTTGAAGTTATTCCAATAGCAGACTATAAAACAAAGGTATCGCTTGCACTTAATACAGGCACAAATACACCTGATGTAATTTTGTATCAATCAACAGTAGGTGAAAATGCTTCACTTGCTTTAAACGGTGCAATAGTTCCTATCAGTGATTATGCTGACTGGACACCTAACTTTAACGCAAAAGTTAAAGAATTCGGTATGGAAGAAGACATAGCAAAGCTTAATTTGGCAGATGGTAAAAGATACTATATGCCGGGATTATTTGATGTTCCTTTCTATGACGGTGGTTTGATTATGCGTGAAGACTTCTTACAAAAAAATAATCTCCCTGCGCCAAAAACTTATGATGACTTATACAAGATACTAAAAGAATACAAAAAACAAAATCCTGATTCATATCCACTTACAATACTTGCAGGACCACGTGTTCTATTTAGAATGACAATGCCTGCATTTGGTGTAAGTCTTGGCAAAAACGGTACATCAGGAAATACCCTAAGTTACAATTACGAAAAAGGGGAATATTTTGCAGGTGCTATCAGTGATGAATACAAAGCATATGTATCCTTTCTTGCAAAGTTATATGCCGAAGGACTTCTTGACCCTGAAATGGCTGACCCAATAAATGGCGATATATGGAGTCAAAAAATGGCAACAGGTAAGGCAATGGCTTCTTATGCTTACTATGACCAAATAGGCGGTATAGAAGGAGCAAGCACAATAGATGGATTTAAACTTCAAATGTATCCTGCTTTGGCAGGCCCTGCCGGTGCACATCACCAGCCAAAAAGCAGAACAGGTGCGGGTATAATGTTCCCAACAGCAAATTCAAAACGTAAAGATTTTGAAAGAGTAGTACGCACAATAGACGAAGTATTCTTCTCTGACGAAGGTGCAAAACTATGGTGTCTTGGTGTTGAAGGTGTAACATATACAGAAAAAGACGGAAAAATTACTTACAGTGACGAAATAATGAATGCTAAAGAAGGTATCTATAAATCAATGCAAGTTAAATATGGTTGTGGCTCAGATGTTACACAACTTGTATGGATAAACAAACGTGAAATGTCAAAGTATGATGAAAACTATGCAAGAATAAATGCAGAGGTTGAAGCTATGGGTAATGTAATACAACCTATCCCACCGGCACCGGCATTTGATGACCTAGCATCAGAAGAAGCAGGTATTTTGCAAACACCACTTGCAGATACTTTTGAAGTTTGGGTAGATGCATTTATTACAGGCAAAAAGAGTGTAGAAAAAGATTGGGATCAATATGTTGCAGAGATGAAAAATCTTAGAATAGATGATTTCTGTAAGCTATATAATGATAATTTGAAAAAATAAGTAACGATATTAAATAATCAATACTGTTATTTAGATGTAGCGGTGATATCAGCAAAGTATTCTGAGTTATATCACCGCTATATTTAACTCCTAAATATGAAGAATAGTGTCAAAATAATAAAAATAAAAATATAAGTTATTCATTTTTTTAAATAATCTTAAAAATAAATAACAATTTTTTAACTACGAAAATAATTTGTATTATGCAAATTTATATATAACTTAAAAGGAAGGTGTGTAAAATTATGTCTGTTTCAACAGTAAAAACAAAAACTCCTTTACAAAAAAGCAGTACGGGTAAAAGATACTTAAAAAAATACTGGCAACTATATGCTATGATGCTTTTACCTATTATCTACTTTATTCTATTTAAATATGTTCCGATGTTTGGTAATATATTGGCTTTTAGAAGATACCGTCCCGGAATGGGTGCTTATGGCACAGAGTGGGTTGGTTTAAGATACTTTAAATTGTTTTGGGGAGATCCAGCATTTTGGAGAGCTTTTCGTAATACACTTGTGCTTTCTTTGGGAAATTTATTAATAAACTTCCCTATTCCCATATTTTTCGCAATATTGTTAAACGAAGTGCGTCACGAAAAATTTAAAAAAGCGGTGCAAACAATATCCTATATGCCTCGTTTTATATCAACAGTTGTTGTAATTGCTATTTTGGGCGAAATGCTTTCACCAAGTTCGGGACTTATAAATCAATTATTGCAAGATGTTTTTGGAATAGAGCCTATCTATTTTATGAATGAACCGGGTTGGTTTAGAATTCTTTATATATTTACAGATACATGGCAGTTTACAGGTTGGACAGCTATTATATATTTAGCAGCAATAACAAGTATAAGTAATGATTTGTTTGAGGCTGCTGAAATTGACGGAGCGTCACGCATACAGCAAATATTTTATGTTACAATACCGTCAATACTACCGACTATTATGGTTATGCTTATACTGAATGTAGGACGTATGTTGAGTTTGGGCTTTGAAAAAGTACTACTTATGTATACCCCATCAAACTCAGAAGTAAGCGATATTATTGACACACTTGTATATAGAACAGGTCTTGCCAATCAAAACTATTCATATGCTACAGCAATAGGACTGTTTAGCGGAATAATCGGTGTAATTTTGGTAACTTCATCAAATGCTTTGAGCAGAAAATTCACAGGCGACAGTATCTATTAAGGAGGACATTAAAATGAGAAAAAAATATAATACACCCGGAAGTGTACTATTTGATATCATTATATATATTGTAATGATTGTGTCCTTAATTGTATGTTTAGTGCCATTTATCTATATGTTTGCGGTTTCACTATCAAATCCGACAGCAATTATCAATAAAGAAGTTTCTTTATTCCCAGTGGGACTTACATTTAGCGCATATAAACAAATATTTACATATCCGAATTTTTTTAATGCCTATGGCAATACAATTTTTTATACAGTTGTAGGAACATTTATTTCACTTGTTATGACAACACTTTTTGCATATCCTTTGTCAAAAGGATTTTTAAAAGGACAAAAGTTTATTATGAAAATGGTAGTATTTTCAATGTTCTTTTCAGGTGGATTAATACCAAACTATCTTTTGGTTTCATCATTAAAATTAACAGGAACAGTTTGGGCAATGCTTTTACCGTTTGCTATCAATCAGTTTAATCTTATCATACTGATAAACTTCTTTAAATCCATACCCACCGAGATAGAGGAGGCTGCCTTAATAGATGGACTTGATTACTTTGGTATTCTTCGCAAAATAATCATACCGCTTTCAACAGCGGCAATAGCAACAGTAGGACTGTATACAGCAGTGTTCTTTTGGAATGACTGGTTTAATGGGTTAATATATCTTAATACAAAGCAATTTCCTGTAATGCTGTTTTTAAGAAACATAGTAAACGGTACAGCGATGGTAGGAGATGCTGCAGGTTCGGCTGATAAAACCACAATAGCTATTTCTATTAAATCAGCGGTAATTATAACATCTACACTTCCTATTATTGTACTATATCCTTTCCTACAAAAATATTTTGTAAAAGGTTTAACAGTCGGTTCAGTAAAAGGCTAATGTTACAAAAGAAAAAAATTATAGAAATAAGGTGATTAAAATAGTTAATATTAATAATATTGATACAGAAAAAATCAATGTAAATACATTAAATATTGACAGAATGCCAACAATAGAAGTCCTAAAAATGATAAATAATGAGGATAAAAATGTAGCATTTGCCGTAGAAAAAGAACTTGATAAGGTAGCAGAGGCGGTAGAAATTATCTATGAAAAAATGTTAAACGGTGGTCGATTGATTTATTGTGGCTGTGGTACTTCCGGAAGATTGGGCGTACTTGATGCGGCGGAATGCCCACCTACATTTGGAACAGATCCCGAACTTGTAAAGGCAATTATTGCTGGTGGAGATGCTGCTTTTGTAAAGGCGATAGAAGGTGCGGAAGATAATATGGCTCTTGGAGAAAGCGACCTTATTAATCTTAATTTTTCGGCAAATGATGTTCTTGTGGGTATAGCGGCAAGTGGCAGAACTCCTTATGTAATAGGTGCATTAAACTATGCAAAAAAGATAGGGGCAAAGACGGTTAGTTTAACCTGTTGTCCAAATTCACAAATATCACAGTTTGCTGATGTAAATATCGCTCCGTCTCCCGGCGCAGAAGTTATAACAGGTTCTACAAGACTCAAAAGCGGAACTGCACAAAAATTGGTTCTTAATATGCTGAGCACAACTGTTATGATAAAATTGGGCAAAGTATACGGTAATCTAATGGTTGATGTAAAAGCTACAAACCAAAAATTAGTATCTCGCACAGTGTCTATTGTCAGACAGGCAACAGATGTTACACAGGAAGAAGCGGAAAGAGTATTAAAAGAGTGTGATTATTCGGCAAAGACAGCAATAGTAATGATACTTTGCAACTGTTCAAAGGAAGATGCAGAAAGCAAACTTCAGCTTTCAAAAGGACAAATTTATGAAGTTATAAATAGTCAATAAAAAAATAAGGCATTTTTGAAAGTACAAGAGCCAGATTGTATTCAAAGATGCCTTATTGTTAAAATTTATTTTGAGTGTTCTGTGCAAGTGGTGTATGATTTTTCAAGATATTTTTTTACTTTTTTGTAGTCTTTATTTGCAATTAATGAAAACAATACATCAATCATTGCACATTGTGCTATACGACTGCTCATAGCAGCACTGCGGTGGCTTATTTCAGGTGTTGAAACGTACAGTGCATAGTCAACATTTCGCATTAGTTCACTTTTATTATATTTTGTAACAGCAATAGTAGGCGTATGGTTTTCTTTGGAAATTTTCAGTATATCCAGCATATCTTTTGTCTTGCCGGAATATGAAAAAATAATGGCAACATCTTTTTCAGACATAGTAGATGCATATATTAATTGCATATGGATATCTCGATTAAAAAACGCATTTTTCTTTATACGTATGAGCTTTTGGTACAAGTCATCTGCAAGTATTCCCGATGCGCCTACACCAAAGAGATAAATATTTTTACTGTTTATGATTAGGTCGGCAACTGTTGAAAGTGTTCCGTATTCCATCATTTTAAACGTATCTTCAATAGCCTCTATTGTTGTATTTTTTATTGCATTACATATTTCCTCAACATTTTGATATGAATTAACGTCTGAAAAATTCATTATTCCCGATGTGGTTATGCTTTGTGAATGAATTTCGGCAAAAAGAGCTTTCTTTAAATCTTTTAAACCGTCAAAGCCGATTGCTTTGCAAAATCTTATCCAAGTAACTTGACTTACATCACTCTCTTTTGCGAGTTGAGAGATTGGCATTGTAAAAATATTGTCTATATTTGCAAGAAAATATGTGGCAACTTTTTTTTCGGAATTATTCAAACTGTCATAAACACTTTTTGTTTTAATTTCTATATTTGTCATTTTTTTCTCCTAACTGTGCTGTATTACAGAGTGATTTTGCCCATAACTACACCATGTTTGGCACCTGTGGCTGTCGGTATATTGTTATACCTGTTAAAAATTGTTTCATTAGCAAGAACAGCAAATGCCACAGCTTCTTTTGCATTACTGTCAAGCCCCATATCTTCGTTGGTCATAACTTTGCAATTTGGTAATAGCTCTTTTATAAAAGTAAGCAAGGCTTTATTCATACTGCCACCGCCACCTATAATCAGTTTCTCTGGCATAGCGGGTAAAAAATTATTTATATTTATTGCTATGGATTTTGCAGTGAACATAGTAGCAGTGGCTATGGTATCTTCTATGGATATTTTTTTTGAATTTGCTATATTGACTAGTTTTTTTACATAATCTTCGCCGTAGTATTCTCGTCCTGTCGTTTTTGGAGGTGCTTTGTATATATACTCATCATTAAGCAATATATCAAGAAGTTTTGTGTTTACGTTTGCATTTCTTGCTATCTCTCCACCCTTGTCATAGTGCATTTTATTATTTGTATATATGCTTACTAAGGCATCAATTACCATATTGCCGGTACCTGTATCAAATGCGAGTATTTTATTAATATCGCAATCGGCAGGCAGATAAGTAATATTTGATATTCCACCTATATTTTGAAGTGCAATATTTTTTCCGATTTCGCTGTATAATAAATATTCTGTATACGGCACAAGCGGTGCACCAAGTCCGCCTGCGGCTACATCTCGCACACGAAAATCGCTGACAATAGGACAGCCTATATGTTCACTTATGACAGATGCCTCGCCTATTTGCAAAGTTGATATGATAGGATAATCCAAATATATTTCTTTTTGCGGTTGATGAAAAACAGTATGCCCATGGCTACCGATAAGGTCTATTTCTTCAAAAGAAACATTTGCTTTTTTACATAGTTCTTCACAGGCAATAGCGGAAATCTTTCCAAGTAAAAAATTCATTTTGCATATTTCACTGCTGCCACCAAAATCTCCTTTTGCGATTTTTAGTAAATGTGTGCGGAAATCGTCATTATACGGTATGGTGATAAACTCTTTAAGATTTGCTTTTGTATTTGTGTAAGATCCTTCTATTTCAACAAGAGCCGCATCTATTCCGTCGGTACAAGTACCACTCATTAAGCCTATTACCAATCTTTTTGATTTTTGTGTTATCTTATCAATAAAGTTCATAGAAAAGTCTCCTTATTGTGCGAAATAAAGTTACAGAATATTTTGTAACTTATGTTATTATAATCACAAAACTACAAATAAGTCAATATATTTATAAAGAAAGAAGGTCTGTACATTTGAAATACGGCATTGATAATATTGATAAATATTTATATTTGTTTAAAAATAAAAGGGTAGGACTGCTTACGTCAAACAATGCTTTAAACAAAGAATACATATCATCAATAGATATTTTAAAAGAAAAAATTAATATAGCGAAGCTTTTTGGTGCAGAGCATGGCGTACGCGGTGACCGCAGTGCAGGTGAATATATTGACAGCTACATAGATAGGCAAACAGGACTGACAGTATACAGTCTTTACCGTAAAGATAGTAAACGCTTTACAACAGAAATGCTTGAAGATATTGATATTGTGGTTTATGATATAGCTGATATCGGAGTTCGGTACTATACATTTATATCTACACTGCACAATGCTATTATTGATTGTGCAAAGTATGGTAAGGAACTTGTTATTTTGGATAGACCAAACCCACTTGGTTGTAATATTACAGATGGTAATGTTCTTAATATAGACTATAAAAGTTTTGTAGGTACTTATTCTATACCAATAAGACATAGTCTTACAGTTGGGGAGTTTGCAATTTTAATAAACACGGAAGAAAAGATAAACTGTGATATAAAAATTATCCCTTGTACAGATTTGAGTAAAAAAACAATTTTTACTGATACAGATAGAATGTGGATAATGCCAAGTCCGAATATACCAACTTTTGAGACAGCACTTACTTATGTTGGAACATGTATTTTTGAAGGGACAAATATTTCTGAGGGTAGGGGAACGACAGCGCCATTTCAAATAATAGGGGCAGATTTTATTGACGGAGAAAAATTAACCAAAGAACTTAATAATAAAAATTTTAAAGGTGTTATTTTTACTCCGACATACTTTAAACCAACAACATCAAAATTTCAAAATCTTTTGTGTAGCGGCACTCATATTCATATTACAAATTACAGTGAATATGAAAGTTTTAAGGTAGGGTTAAATATACTTGAAACTATAAAAAATATGTATTCGGAAGAATATGAAATACTGTCACCGCCAAAAGCGAATAAAACCCCTTTTATAAGCCTTTTAATGGGAAACTCCGATTTAGAAAAAAATGATTGGACAAGTGAGTCTTTACTTAATAAATATAATAATGAGTTAAATCAATTCAGTAAAATAAGAGATAAATACAGACTATATAGATGATATGGAGGATATATTATGATGACTGCAAGAGAAAAAATAGGACAAAGACTGGTGGTAGGTTTTAGTTCAACAGAAGTTGATGATACGCTTCGCTCACTTATATGTGACTATAAAATCAGCAATATAATATTATTTAAACATAATATTGTCAGTGTGGCACAATTAAAGAAATTATGCGAAGATATACAAAAGCTGGTGATTGAAAATACAGGACACAGAGCATTTATAAGCATTGACCAAGAGGGCGGAATGGTTACACGTTTAAGTGATGATTGTTTAAATATACCGGGGGCAATGGCAATAAGTGCTACACAAAACAAAGAGTACGCATATAAATGTGCATTATTGACAGGTAGACAGTTGTTAAAGCTAGGTGTTAATTTTAATTTAGCCCCATGTGTAGATGTAAATTCAAATATAAACAATCCTGTAATAGGTGTACGCAGTTATGCGGATACAGGAGAAGGAGTAGCTGAGTTTGCAAGAGAAACTTTGAAAGGCTATAAAGACAGTCATATACTTTGTTCGGCAAAGCACTTCCCCGGACATGGTGATACGAGTGTAGATTCACATTTGGGACTTCCTCAAGTAGATAAGACTTTTGATGAACTTATGAAGTGTGAGATAATTCCTTTTAAAGCACTGATAGACAGTGGTATACCCGCTGTAATGACTACACATATTTTGTTCCCGCAAATAGAAAAAAACAATGTACCCGCAACTATGTCAAGAACAATTATTACAGATATACTAAAAAATAAGTTAGGATTTAAAGGTCTTGTTATAAGTGATTGCATGGAGATGAATGCAATAAAGAAATTCTATGGCACAGTAAAAGGCGTAGAGTCAGCTATGAAAGCAGGTGTGGATTTAGTATTCATTTCGCATACAGCAGAACTTGCAAAAGAGGCATCTGATTTACTTACAGAAAAATTGAAAAATGGTGAGTTTGATATTGCTGAAATGGATAATTCGATAAGTAAAATACTCTCTGTAAAAGATAACTTAAAAGATGAAGATATAGATTTTGATATTAATTTGTCAAAAGAGTACTCTAAAAAAGTATTAAAAGATTCAATAACACAAGTTGGAGAAAAAGCAGAAATGCCAATAATTACAAATAAAACCGTATTTATTGCTTGTAATCAATTTAGGGCAACGCTTGCATCAAATGAAGAAAACGAAGAATTTAATTTTGCAAAATATATGGGCAAAAAGTTTGATACAAAATCTGTGGTTATTTCACCAAATCCAACTGTTGAGGAAATAGAAAAAGTTATACAAAGTGTAGAAAATTTTGATAATATTGTTATAGCTACATATAATGCACATTTGAATAGAGGACAGCTGGATTTAATTAATAGATTATATAAGATTAACAGAAATATTATGGTTATAGCACTTCGTAATCCTTATGATTTAAAAGATTTACCAAAAGGTATTGTAAAAATTGTCGCTTATGAGTATACTGAAAATAGTTTTGAAGTATTATATGAAATTTTAAAGGATAGAGAAACACCGAAAGGTTTACTGCCAATTAAAATGTAATTATATTTTTTTGGAGGAAT
This sequence comes from Angelakisella sp., assembly GCA_020024515.1. Classification (GTDB taxonomy): domain Bacteria; phylum Bacillota; class Clostridia; order Oscillospirales; family Ruminococcaceae; genus Angelakisella. The sequence continues at coordinate 2,740 of JAHHTR010000056.1, read as the reverse complement.
GTATTATGAAAAAATACGTAATAGGTTGGGACGGTGGAGGTACAAAGACTGATATTCAAATTCGTGATACTGATAGTAATATTTTGTTTGAATATACAGGTACACCGCTTAATTATAACAGTCAGACAAAGGAAGAAATGGCAAACTCTATTTCACTATTAGTTGATAAAATGCGTGAACAAGAAAATAATTTTGGAAGTATCAATGAAAACTGCTTGTGTATGTGTATCTCTACTGCGGGAGTTTCAAATACAGATAGCATAGATTTTATAAAGTCTATATTGTCAAAAAAGAATGTGAATTGTCCAATAAAAATAGTTGGTGATCAGGAATCGGCACTTTTTGGAGCAGTTGGGCAATCGACAGGTGTGGTTATCATAAGCGGTACAGGTTCTATTTGTTATGGAAAGAATAGTGTAGGAAAGACAATGCGTACAGGTGGCTGGGGACATATTATTGATGATATGGGCAGCGGTTATTATATAGGCAGAAGTATTCTTTCAAAAGCCGTACAAAGTATGGATAGCCGTATCGAGCACACAGTACTCGAAGATTTGGTGCTTGATGAAATAAACGGAAATACGGTAAATGATATAATAAAATTTACTTATACATACAGTGCCAACAAAAAGAAAATAGCAAATTTATCAAAGTTATTATTGCAAGGACTTGCAGAAAATGACAGAGAAAGTATATCAATAGCCGAGGACAGTACAAAGAGCTTGTTTGATATGGCGGTGCCTGTTATTGAACATTTGGGTTTGGTGGATAGTAAAATAGCCATTACAGGCGGTATTTTTAAGTATTATGACTATATATCAAATTTATTTAACAAGTTGATTACGGAAAAATATCCGAAAATAAATTTTATGTATGCAAAAGACAGTAATGTAAGTGGTGCTTGTATGATAGCCTTGCAAGAAACAGAAATGAAAAACTAAAATAAAAGGAGATAAGAGATTATGGCTGATATGTTGGTTAATTTGTGTAATATACCTGATTGGCACGATATCGTGGAAAAAATAGAAAGAGAAGAAAATATCAGAATTTTTAGAGCAATAGGACCTGATAAATTAAAAATTACACGTTGGGTAGAAAAAATATCCAGTGAGAGTGCGGGAAGCGAATGCGATATTGCTTTTTCAAGAATGCCTATATCTTGTTTTATAGCAGAAAAAGACGGAGAACCGATAGGTTATGCGTGTTACGATGCAACAGCACCTGATTTTTTTGGGCCTACACGTGTGCTTGACGAATATCAGGGAAAGGGAATAGGAAAGGCTTTGCTACTTCGTACACTTGCGGATATGCGAGAAAAAGGCTATGTTTATGCAATAATAGGTGGTGTTGGACCAATAGATTTTTACAAAAAGACAGTTAATGCAGTTCTTATTGAAAACTCTACACCGGGCATTTATGAAGATTTTCTTGTCAGAATAAAAAGAGAAACTAAATTATAATAATAAAACTACTCACTTTTAAATGGACTGCTCAAAATTGTATATATTCATTTTTTATAGACCTGTTCATTACCATAAGAGAGTACTTTTATTTTAAATTTATATAGCTAAATATTTAGTTTTTAGTTATTATAATTAATTATTTACACAAAATCATAAAAGTTAAGTTGTATTTTTGAGTATATATTGATATAATAAAAAGTAGTTTAAAAAATTTAGATGATAGCTATTGTTTGAATAAATTTAGGAGGGTATTATGATGTGGAAGGAAAGCTATAAACTGGGTGTTGAGAAGATAGATGCCCAACACAAAAAACTTTTTGAAAAAGCAGATGAACTAATAAGAGAGATTGAAGGAGAAAAAAGACCTGAAATTTATAAAGAAATAATTGATTTCTTGCAAGCATATGTTATTTTTCATTTTAATGATGAGGAAGACTATTTGAAATCATTAGGCTATAAAGATATAGAAAATCATAAAAAACATCACAGAGAATTGACAGAAGCAGTAGGCAAATATTCCATTAAACTGCAAGAGTCAGATTATGCCTATGATGTTGTGAAACATTTGGCAGGTATGATAAGTTCTTGGTTAATTTATCACGTTGTAGAAGAAGATTTAAAGTATACAAAAAAAGCAAAAGTGCTTAAAGATGAAAATAATTTTTCATATATTGATTGTTTTGTAAACAGTGCAGTTCATGTTTTGGATGCAATAGCGGGATTGAAGAGCTATGATATAACTAAATCATTGTTTGATGAAGATATAGTTTACGAAGAAGTCTTTATTGAAATAGACTTAGTGGGTGATTTAAAAGGCAAAGTTATTTTGGGATTTACAAAAGATTTTGCAATGGGTGTAGTGGAAAGAATGATTTTATTTACACCAACTGAAATTGATGAACTTGTCTGTTCGGCACTTGCGGAAATATCGAATATTGTCGGTGGTAATGGAACTATAAATATTTCAAAAAATGGAACAGCTTGTGATATTTGCCCTCCTAAAATTTTGCAAAATGGCTTGTCAGATGTTGTAGTTACTGAAAAAGTGATACTTAGTACGGAAGTGGGTAAATTGTCTGTATCGCTTTGTATTGATTAATTATATTAAATGATATAGAACTAAGTGCTAAGGAATTATGGAAAAAGGCATAGAATCAAATTTTAATTTTGAGAGTGTGAAATTTTTTCTGTAAATTGAGATCTTCTATGATAATTGAGTGGTTTGATGGCAGTTTTCTGCGGTTAAGCCACTGTCTATTTAATAGCAAAAATGAGCT
>JAHHTR010000055.1 GCA_020024515.1 Angelakisella sp. | reverse complement strand
TTCCTTTTATGAGTCATTATTTTTTAGTGTTGCACTTATATTGTAAATCTATAATTATAAAATATTATTTAAGCTTGATAAACTGATTTGCCTCCGACTATTGTTCTTGTAACTGTAAGTGTATCATCAAGAAATACGATATCAGCATCGTTACCAACCATAATACGTCCTTTTTGATTGCCAATATTCAATAAATCTGCCGGATTTTCTGTAAGTAATGGAATAATATTTTCCAAAGGTAGTTTTGTGAAAGCAACTAAATTTTGTAGTGCTTTATTTGTTGTAAGTGTACTGCCGGCACGACTTCCCTTATCTGCAAGCATAGCATCACCGTTTTTTACAACAACATCATTTACACCAAGTTTATAGTTTCCGTCAGGTAGACCTGCCGCCATTATACTGTCTGTTATAGCGACTACACGTTCCAAACCTTTACATTTTAGTAGTAGGCGAACTGTACCAGGATGTAGGTGACGGCCATCGCAAATTGCTTCACAATAAACATCACTTTCAAGTACTGCTCCCATAACAGATGGAAAATGTTGATGAAATAGTTTCATACCGTTAAATGTATGTGTACAGCTTACAGCACCAAGTTCAATCGCTTTCATACAAGTATCATAGTCAGCACCGGAATGTCCGATAGCAATTTTTACTTTGTTGGAAAACTTTTGTATTGACTCAATAACACCCTCTACCTCAGGGGAAACAGTAAGATATCGAATAGCTCCTTCGCCCACATCTATATATTTTTGTAGAAGCTCAATGTCACCTTTACGCAAAAGATGTTCTGGCATTGCTCCTTTATATTCTGAGGCAAGGAAAGGTCCTTCTAAGTGCACACCAAGAAGTTGCGCGTGTTCACCTTTGCACTTGCTTGCTTTTTTTATTTGCTCTATGCACCACAGTGTTTGCTCTGGTGTATCTGTAAGTACACTTGCAAGCCAACTTGTTGTACCATTACTTGCAAAGAATTTTCCTATTACATTATTTAGTTGTTCGTCAGTTGCGGCATTTACATCTATACCCGCACCACCATGGGTATGAACATCAATAAAACCCGGAACTACTTTCATACCGTTTGCGTCTATTACTTGACAATTATCAGTAGATTTAATTTCGTTTTCTACCTGTTCTATAATACCATTATTTATAAATATATCTTTTTTATTGAAGTGGCGGTTTTGCCAAACCAAACCACCTTTAATTAATAACTTTTCTATTTTAATTCACTCCTATTACTTAAATAGCCACTATAAATGATATAGTGGCTATTTATTTATATAAATATTTAATTATTTCTCCAAAACGATAGCTTGTGTTAGGTGGCGAGGATTATCTGCGTCAATGTTTTTTTGTTCAGCAATATAGTAACCGATAAATTGACCTATAAAGCCGATAAGAGCAGCATTTTGTTGTGCGTTGTAGCTACAACCCATTTCCAAATGGTAGTCAGCATCTTTCATACATTCAGTTACACCATCACCAAGAACAGCTGTAACAGCTCCGTAACTCTTCATTTGTGAAAGAAGTGCCGCATCTTCTTTCATTGTATCAGGGTGCGCAAGTGTTAGAATAAGTGTATTTTCGTCAACCAAGCTCATTGGACCATGACGATATTCCATACCGTAATAAGCCTCAGAATTTGTTAATCCCATTTCCTTCATTTTATTCATACATTCATTAGCAACACCGTAGTATATGCCTTGACCAAGTGTGATAAATAGATTTAGATTGCTGTGTTCCTCAACAATTTTCTTTGCAAGATTGTCCATAGAAGCAAGAAGACGTTTCGCATGAGCCGGGTAGTCTTTCATTTGCTCTATTTCTTCATGACGGCCTGCTGCGTACATAGATAGTATTACTGATAGGTAAACCATACTTGTAAAACTGCGTGTCATGATAACACTGTCTTCCGCTGTATCAGGAGACAGTATGTAGTTGTCGTTATATAGCTTTGAATCAGCATCACAAGTAATTGAAAGAGTTGTTACATTAGGATATGTGCGAGCTTTTTCGATTGCCATACGAACTTCTGTTGTATAACTCTTTCTTGTAATTGGAAGTACAAGTACACGTTTGCCTTTTAGATAAACTTCAGGGAAGAAGTATAGTTCTGAACAGCAAACAGCCTTTGCAGGTGTGTTATTGTAAGTCATCCAAGCATGAGCGGCAGTTTGAGCAAGATATAGACTTGTACCGCAACCTGTAAATATTAGCTCATCGTATTCTTTTTCAAATACTTTATCAAGTGTTGACATTATCTCAGGCAAAGTGTTGTTGATTGCAGCAAAAGACACGTCTTGATTATAAATTTCACTATAAGTAAGAGAACTGTTCTTTTTTTCCATTATATTTTACTCCTTTTTTAGTTCGATATTTTTCAGGAATGGCATAGCCGTTTTTTTGCGGCTTTTTTCATCTGTTCTAAGTTTGTAGTCAATATATTTTGCAAAACCTCGTCTTTCCAGTCTTTAAAATAGACTAAATATTATGAATTCTTATAAAAGACATACAGCTATACACACGTGTGTATATATGATAAATAAAAATGTTTTGAATATATATGGGAATATTCAAAATCTTATTTAAAGTATAATTTATATATAGAAAAAAGTCAATATAAATATTTAATTATCTTTAAAGATTTAGGAAGTGGCAAAATATGTTTTGTTCTTCTTGTGTAAAGTAAACAAAACATAATATGTTGTATTGACGGATAAATATTATGTGTTATAATTTGTTTGTACATACGTGTAAATATCTACACGTTTTTAATTATGGAGGAAACGGTATGTCACCAAATATAAGTAAGGTTACAAGAAAAGATGTTGCCATAAAAGCGGATGTATCCGAAACTATTGTATCTTATGTAATTAATAATAACAGATACGTTGCCGAGGAGAAGCGTCAACGTGTTTTAAAAGCTATACGTGAATTAAACTATCATCCGAATAATATTGCTCGTGCATTAAAAGGAAAGTCGAGTAAGCATATTATGTTTATTGCGGATAATATTGCAAATGAGCATTTTGGACATTTGGTTTCCGAAATGGATAAGTCCGCATATAGTCAGGGATATTTAATCTCTTTGACAGGTAATCATGACAGTGAGGATTTTATATCACAAATCATCAGTCGTCAACCTGACGGTGTTGTAATAAGTTCAACTTCTTTTCGTAGGGAGTATCTTCAAATGTTGACTGATTACGGAATTTCTGTCGTAATGGTCGGTAATCGTGAATATGAGGATTTAAACCCACGTATATCCGTTGTGTATACAGGTCTTAATGAGGGTATTCGCAAAGCTGTGCAGTTACTGGTTAATAAAGGAAGAAAACAATTAGTATATATCGACAGATTGAGTTTACAGGGGCATTTTAGCAATATGCGTGACCTTCGCTACTGTGGATTTTGCGAGCAAATACTCGATAGCGGTCTTGCGTTAACAAAAGACAGTATAATTTCAGGTTGTCATAATGAAGATGAATTGATGAAAGCATTGATTGCACGTATTAACAGCGATATGCCCATTGACGGTATTATAGCTAGAAATGATGAAATAGCATCTATTGCTATAAATACAATTCATAGTTGCGGTAAATCTATTCCGAAAGATATTTCGGTTGTCGGTTTTGATAATTCAAGAATAAGTAGGGTAACATATCCAAAATTAACTACAATAGAAATTGACCGTAATGGTGTAGCAAAAGCTATTTTTGATACTTTGCACAGCATGATTAATGGTGGTGAGCCAATACATCTTCACTATCAAACTATTTTGATTGAAAGAGAAAGCACGTAAAGATAAACTTTTTGACTTTTTATAAAATATATTTTGAAAATTTATATTAAATACACTAAAAATTATACAGTAAAATATTCAATATTAAAATCGTTTTTTATGGTAGTTATTTTATTACAGCATTATTTATATGACTACTGGTTTCATTATTTTTTTTATAAAATAATATGAAAACTTATTAATGATAAAATTAAAACCATAATTTAATTGACTTGTCTTAAATCGTCATTTATAATTTGTTTTATGAAGAATATATAGGAGGTTATTTATTATGCTTGAAATAGGAACAGTTGCTCCTGATTTTCAACTACCCGATCAGGAGGGGAATTTACACACACTTTCCCTGTACAGAGGAAAAAGGGTAATTCTTTATTTTTATCCAAAAGACAATACTCCGGGTTGCACAAAGCAAGCTTGTGGATATTCTGCAAACTTTCCTCAATTTACCGAGAAAGGTATTGTGGTTTTGGGTATCAGCAAGGACAGTGTTGCATCTCACCAAAAATTTTCAGAAAAATTTTCACTGAGATTTCCAATCCTATCTGATCCTGAGCGCAGCGTTATTGAAAGCTATGATGTTTGGAAGGAAAAGAAGCTATACGGAAAAGTATCAATGGGAGTGCTAAGAACTACTTATTTAATTGATGAAAATGGTATTATTATAAAGGCGAATAACAAGGTTAAGGCAGCTGAAGACGCAGATAAGATGTTGGAGGAAGTGGAATGAAAATAATCATATCTCCTGCCAAAAAAATGCGGGAAGATGTGGATTCACTATCTGTTGAAAATATGCCGATTTTTCTTCCCAAAACTCAACAGCTATTAAACTATTTAAATACACTGTCTTTTTCGGAATTGCAAAAGCTTTGGGATTGTAACGAAACTATTGCAAAGCAAAATTTGGAGCGACTGCAAAATATGAATTTGAAATCAAACTTGACTCCGGCTATTATTGCGTATGACGGTATTGCTTTTCAATATATGGCACCATCGGTTTTTGAAGATAAACATTTTGAGTATATTCAACAGCATCTTCGTATTCTTTCAGGATTTTACGGAATTTTAAAGCCTATGGACGGTGTACGGCCATACCGCCTTGAAATGCAAGCAAAGGCTTGTATTGAAGAATATAGAAACCTTTATGAATTTTGGGGAAATGATCTTTATATGCAGACACATGATTCCGATGGTATTATTATAAATCTTGCATCCAAAGAATATTCAAAATGTATTGAAAAATATTTGACTCCGCAAGATACATTTATTACATGTGTTTTTGGAGAGATTATTAACGGAAAGCTGGTGCAAAAAGGAACTTTTGCAAAAATGGCACGTGGAGAAATGGTACGTTACCTTGCCGAACAGCAAATTGACGATCCGGAAGAAATAAAAAAGTTCAATAGATTAGGTCTTATTTTCCGTTCAGATTTATCGTCTAAAACAAAATATATCTTTGAACGTATACCAAAATAAACAAAAAAGTCTCATTATTTCTAACACAAAAATTATATAGAGTAGTGAGATTTTTTATTATACAATTAAACGGAATGGTAAAATTATGAAAAGATTTGAATTTAAAAGCTAAATTTAACATTATTTTATCAACATATTACAAATACAAATTGTTTAATTTTTAACTTGAAAGTTGTTTGGAAAATATATTGATTTATAAAAAATATTTGTTAATATGTAATACGGATATAAAATTCAAATATTAATAGATGAAAGGGGAAAATATGTTGAAAAGAAAAATTCTTGCACTTACACTTGCAGTTTCTATGATTCTAAATTCTTATGCTGCAATGGCAATGTCGAATATTGATGAAAGTAATAGTTTAAATAATATAAACGGACTTTCACAAATAGGGAACAGTAACTATATACCAAATTCTAAAAATATACAAAATAACAGTCTATCCACTGTATATGTTAGTAATACAGGCACACCTGATGCCTCAGGAAAAGATGAAAACAATCCTATCAGTGATTTAAATCGTGCTATTGAACTTGTAAAACCAAATGGAATTATAAAAATCATTGGTAATATTACGGTAGATAATTTGAATTTTCCAAACAAATCTTTTATAATAGATGGTTCGGTTCCACAAAGCGATATAAGAAATAAAATTACATTTTTAGGTGATGTAATTTTTCAGAACTTAATTTACTTATATAATCTTGATTTGGAATTTATATCATCTGATAAAGACTGTATTTTTATTAACGGCAGTATTGTGAATTTGAAAAACACATCAATTTTGGGCTACCCCAATATTTATTTAGGCTCTAAAAATGAAAATCTTTATGATGAAAAAAGTATGTTTAAAATTTATAATGACAATAAATTGAATATGGAAATCGAAAATATATATTTGGGCGGATATGAAGGGAAAACAATTTCCACAGCAAGTGTTGAACTGAAAAATGTAGATATAAAAGGTTCTGTTAACGGCGATAATGTTATAGACCGAAGCTATGTTACAATAATAGATAATTGTACTATCCCTGTAATAGAAAATATTTTAAAGATTATTATTGATGATAATGCAAATATGAATATTACAGATAATATTCATAATGTAAGAGAAATATATGGGGATAAATCAGCAATTACAATAAATGATAAATCGAAAATTGATATTGATTATTTATATGGAGATATAGAACTTTACTTTGATCAAAATATAGTTAAAACAGGAAATGTTATAACTTGTAAAAACTTTGTAGGTGATGTTTTTATTTCAGATGATTTGATTCGCCAAGGTTACAGAGTAAACAAAATCCAAAGTAATGGTTTAATTCAAATTGCCGTTTTAGATCCTTTGAGTGGAAATATGCAAACTAACTATCCACCGAATATAAAACATCCAAAAGACCTTGTTATAGTGGAGGGAGCGACAGCAGATTTACGCAAAGGCGTTAGTGCGTGGGATTTTGAAGATGGAGACTTAACTGATGCTATTGTGTATCCAGATGTTGATCTTCGAACACTTACAGCAGGAAAACATCCAATTATATATAAAGTTACAGATAAAGACGGTAATTTGACAGAATCTTCTCGTACAGTCTATGTAATAGCAAAATCTTATCCGGTTATTCACGGCGCAGAGGATGTAAAACTAAAAGTAGGTGAAGTTGATTCATTTAATCCACTCGACAGAATTACTGTTACTGACAATAAAGATACTGATTTGACTGCTACATATAGTGGTACTATCGGGAAACCTAAACCAGGCACAGAGGAGAGCTTTGAACTGATTTATACAGTAACAGACAGTGACAATAATACAACATCGGTCACTCGAACTGTTACTGTAACTAACTATATGCCGGAAATAAAAGGTCTTACTGATGTTGATATCAAAAAAGGTGATTCTTTTGATTTTATGAAAGACGTAACTGCCACTGACTATGAAGATGGTGCAGTATCTGATATTAAAATCGAAAAAATGATTGATACAAATATCCAAGGTCAGTACGAAATGATTTATTTGGCAACCGATACTGATTTAAACACAACAAAAGCAATAAGAAATATTACTGTTCGTGATAGTATAGACTGGATTGAAATTACCCCAAGTAAGCCTATAAAACCAACAGTAACACCAACTATTAAGTGGAACAAAACAACACAAGTAGTAAAATATACAGGCAAAGAGGCAATAATCGAAGAACCTATTGTAGAATTTCCAAATAACGAAAAATATGATTATACAATAAAATACAGCTATAAACCTGTAAAAATACAAAGTGAATTTACACAGGGTTTACCGACAAAAGTAGGCGAATACGAGGTTAAAGCAACTGTTATCGCAACAGATAAATATAATACAGCGACAACTAATAAAAATATGATACTGAAAATCGAGGAATTAAAGCTTAATGCACCTGTTATTACACCAAATGGTGGAACAGTACCTCAACAAGTAGAAATTATATCGGATAATAAAGATGCAGATATTTATTACACAATAGACGGAAGTGATCCACTGAATAAATCTATAAAGTATACAGAAAAGATAAATGTGGATAAATCTATGATAATACGTGCCATAGCTGTATGTGGTGATGTTAGCAGTGCAGAATCAACAGCTATCTTTATCAACGAAGGTGATGAATTAGAATTTGATTTTGATAAAGGTGATTTGACAGAAGTTCCTGATAGTTTAAGAGATTTAGGTTATACTGATGTATCGCAAATTAAAAATAAAATGTACAGTGTTTTCGTGCAACAAATGGGCGATAAATTTAATTCAAATAAAACATTGACATACGATGTAAAACTTCGTTATTCATTGGATAACGGTAAAACATGGGTATATGCAACTCCGGAAAACTTCCCCGCTAACGGTGTGGAAGTGAAATTTGAATATCCAAAAGGAACAACAAAAGAAACACATGATTTTAAGGTTGTTCATATGTTTACAGATGCTGTAAACGGATTTTTACCAGGACAAATGGAAACACCGAAAGTTACAAAAGACAGTGACGGTATAAGATTTACAGTAAATGGATTATCACCGATAACTATTACTTGGATAGATATTAAGAATGATAGTCAAGGCGGAGATTCATATGGTAACGATAGTAACCATAGTAACTCATCAAATAATGATTATGAGTATAACAATAAACAAGACAGTTTTTGGAAGGACGTCGAAAATAAAGTAAATGCACTTAAAAATGGTGAGACTTTAAAAGTAAATGCTGGTTCATTTGATAAACTGCCTGTGAGTATAATGAATGCCATACTTTCAAAGTCAAATATCAATGTGATTATTGAGTGGGACGGTGGTAAACCTATTATTCTAACACCACAAAATGCTTTAAAAGAAGAAAATCGTATCTACTACCCACTTGCTTATCTGGAAAAGTTAAAATTGACTGTTCCAAAAAATGAAGCTAATCAAAACTATATAAATCCGACAACAGGCGGTGTATTGGAAATGACAGCACCAAAAGTATCGGATAGTATAAATGAACCTGTTATTACAGATGTAAATAGAGGTATTGCTGAAAATTCAGAATTGGCAAGTCGAGGAATAGAAAAAAATATTGTAAATAACGCACAAAGTGAACCACAGAAAAAAACTGGCAACAATATTTTATTTGCAGTAATTGCTATGATAATTGCCGTAACAGGCGGAGTGTTCTTTATTTTCAAAAAAAGAACGTTTAAAAATAAAGGATAAAATCAAAGTGTTATAATATTATTCTCCTATGGTTAAATAAAAAATTACCATAGGAGAATTTTTCAATTTAAAAGAAAAATATTTTGTTATAAACAAGAAAGGCTACTCAAATACTTTGATTTGAATAGCCTTTCTTGTTTTTTTATAAATCGTCTTCGATTGCACTTGATTTTGCGTAAGCGGTAGATTTTGCTTCAAAGAAATCTGTTTTAATTAAATTTGCATTACTATACTCATTAACCCACTTCATAGATTCAGGTATATCTGTAAAACCTTCATACAGTGGTTCAAAGTTAAGAGCAGTGGAACGAAGATTACCAAGATAATGAATGTAATCTGAAATCATTTCCATGGTAAGTCCGTCAATGCGATCACCAAGCACATATTCTGCCCATGCAATTTCTTCATCTACGCCACGTTTTAACATTGAGCGGTAGAGTTCCACTTGTTCAGGACCAAAAAGCTCGGGTTCTTCTTTTTTAAGCTCCAAAAGAATGTTGCGGAAAAGCCATAGATGTGTGTTTTCATCACGATTGATATAACGAATTTCCTGTACACTGCCGCACATCTTACCCATACGACCAAGATTATAAAAAAACATAAATCCTGAATAGAAATAAATTCCTTCAAGAATATAGTTTGCAATCATAGTTTTTATAAGATGTTCTCTGTCTCTGTGTTGCAAGAATGCATTGTACTGTTCTCCGATAAATTCATTTCTCTTTAAAAGATGTTCATCAAATTTCCATTGATACAAAATCTCATCTCTTTTTGTGGGAGAACAAATAGAATCCAACATATAGCTGTAACTTTGAGAGTGAACAGCTTCTTGAAAAGCTTGAATAGTTAAGCATAGATTAATTTCATTTGCTGTAATATATTCTCCGATATTTGGAAGATTGGCTGTTTGCAAAGAATCCAAGAAAACAAGAAATGACAGTATTTTATCGTATGCGGTACGCTCTTCATCGTTTAAAAGGCGGTAGTCCTTAATATCTTGTGTCAGATTGACTTCTTCCGGTATCCAAAAGTTATTCATCGCCTGACGATACCATGAGCTTACCCAAGTATATTTCATATTGTTAAAGTCATTTAGATTTGTGGTATTTCCACCAATCATTCGGCGTTTTCGTACATCTGTGTCGCCTTGTGCATTAAACAAAGCCTTTTTTTGTAATTCCATTATATACCTCCTTGAAAATTGTTAGGAATCTTGTTTTAAGAAGAACAAGATTCGCATTCTTCCACTTCAAGCGACTGATTACGAACATAATAAATCGTTTTTACACCTTTTTCCCATGCGCGGATATATAAATCAAGAACTTTACGGAAAGTAAAGTCATTTGTAATATAAAGATTTACTGATTGAGATTGATCTATGTGGCGTTGACGTACACCTGCTGCGTCTACTATCCATGTTTGGTCAATGTGGTGTGCATTTTTATAAAGCCAAAATGTTTTTTCATTTAAATCAGGAGCAACACGTGTAATCATGCTCCCCTTTTTTTCCTCCATAAAATATTTCTTCATAACAGGATCTACTGCCGCCGTAGTACCTGCAATAATAGATGTTGAACTGGTAGGAGCAACAGCAAGCAAATATCCGTTGCGAAGTCCTGTATGTTTAATATCTTCCGCTAATTTTTGCCAGAAATAAGAAGTATAATTTCGTTTCTTAAAGTAAGCACCTGTATCATAATCACTGCCTGCAAAATACTTATAAGCGCCTTTTTCTGCGGCAAGCTCCATTGATGCTTTCATTGTATAATAATTAATTTTTTCGTAAAGTTCATCAACAAAATCAAGATGTTTTTGTGTCTCAAAAATAAAACCATGATTTACAAGCATATGATGATAGCCGCTTGTACCAAGACCGATAGCTCTATATTGTTGATTTGTGATTTGTGCATAAGGAATAGGATAGTAGTTTAAGTCAATAACATTATCAAGTGCACGAACAACTGTATAAATTGTATTCCATAGTTCATCGTCATTTGTTACATTAATACGTCCAAGTGTCAGAGATGCCAAATTACAGACAACAAAATTGCCGGGATGTGTTTTTTGAATAACAACTGTTTCTCCATTAATTTCTGTAATTTCAGGTTTTTCAACTTGCATTGCACTCATATTCTGTGCAATTTCTGTGCAAAGATTACTACAATAAATTATACCTTTGTGTCCGTTTGGATTCATACGATTGACCGTGTCTCGATTAAATGCAAAAGGAGTTCCTGTTTCTACCAAAGATTTTATAATCAAACGAACAATTTCTTTTACACTCATCACACGTTTTTTGATATGGTCATCTTCTACGCACTCGTAATAACGTTTTTCCCATTCTTCACCATAAAAATCTTCTAAATGATAACCTTTTACAGTGTAAATATTGTGTGGACACATCATATACCACTCTGCGTCTAAGTCACTTTTTGCAAGTTTCCAGAAAAGATCGGGATAGCAAATAGCAGGGAAAATGTCGTGTGCTTTCATACGGTCATCACCATTATTTGTACGTAGTTGCAGAAATTCAGGTAAATCGCTATGCCATACATCTAAATATACCGCAACAGCACCTTGACGCACACCTAGTTGGTCAACAGCAGTAGCTGTATCATTAACAAGTTTTACCCAGCGAATTATACCACCTGCTGCACCTTCAAAGCCACGGATACTGCTGCCGTTTGCACGAACCTTACCAAAATAAAGTCCCATACCACCGCCATGTTTGCTTACCTGTGCAAAGTTGTCAATGCTGCGATAAATTCCTGTTAAAGAATCGTCGACTGTATCAATAAAGCATGAGCTCATTTGATGAAATGGCTTTCTTGCATTTGACATAGTCGGTGTTGCCATAGTAACTTTCAGTGTGCTTAGAATTTCATAAATTTCTTTTGCCCAATGCACACTGTCTTTTTCGGGAATTGCCAAATGCATTGCAATTCCCATAAACATTTCTTGTGGTCTTTCAAGAAGTCTGTGTCTATGATCACGAATCAGATATCGTTTTGATAGTAGATCAAGTCCGCTGTAATTAAAGATTTTGTTTCTTTCAGGTTTTATGAAAGCATAAAGTTCTTCAATATCACTGCGACTATAATTTTCTAAAATGAAATCTCCGACAAAGCCCTCGTTTGTTAACCACAATAGTTTCTCATACCAGTCAGAAAAACCAAGAGCTTCTGTCTGTTCAGTTACTTGTTGTTCCAAGTCAAAAGAAAGAAAACGTGCGGCAATCATTTCCCACTTAGGAGCAGTCTTGCTTATTAGTTCCACACTGGCACGTTCTAATGTTGCATAGGCTTCTGCAAGAGTCATTTTTTCCTTGTAAAATGAACGGAATTTTAAGAGTAGTAGTTGCAGTGAATAGACTTCCTCGGGAAAATCATTTTGAATTTCTGAAAGTATTGCGGACAAATTTGGATCATTAATAAGTTTGGAAAGTTCGCTTGCTGCCTGTCTAAGTTCTGTATGGCGCTGACGGTACAGTATATATGCTTTTGCCACTTTTAAATATCCATGACGCATAAGACTTTCTTCAACATAATCTTGAATCAGTTCAACACTGCACCCATCTGTAATATTTTTTTCAACTTCGCTAATCAAAAGAGAAATTTCATCATCAGAAATATTTATATCAAGTTCCAAAAAAGCCTTTTGAATTGCATTTTGTATTTTAGTACGATCATATACCTGTGAAAGACCGTTTCGTTTCAAAATTTGCATGGTATATCACTCCTTTTCGTCACAAAAATAATTTTACCAAAGATACATAACAAATGCAATATAAAAAAAGAAGAATAATATAATGAACAAGTCCATTAAAAATGGACATAGAAAAAAGAAACCCCTTATGGTAGAA
>JAHHTR010000054.1 GCA_020024515.1 Angelakisella sp. | reverse complement strand
GTATATATAGATTTTATTAATTATAATAAATAAATTTGCACTTATTAAAAATTATACTTATTATAGAAAGGATATATATTGAAACAATGAAAAGAAATATACATATAGTATTATTGCTAATATTTTTACTTACTATTTTGTCGGGTTGTTCACTGACAAAAGTTGATGTTTCCGATTTTTCCATTAACTTTATGGATAATACAATTATATCTGCCTCTGATATAATAAATACCGAAGATTTAACTCATACCATAGATATTCCACAAGGCGACACATACACTGTTAAATATACTTTGCCAAAGCAACTTGAACAAATAGACTATGACATAAAACAAGATAACGAAAACGTAGAAGTGAAAAAATACAGTAATGGTATAACTATTGAAGGCAAAACTATTGGTAATACAAAACTTACTTTTTCTTTTGACGGAAATTTTGATAAAAAGAAAGTAACACTTAATGTTAATATAAAGCCATCAATACTGTATATTACATCTACACAGTCTGTTGATTTAACAGGAAATCCCAAGCCAAATTCCAACAATACTGTTGAAATAGAGGCAAACGGTATATATACCGAAATAACACTTAATGCAGATAATGGTGAAGAGGTTGTAAATGGTGTTAAATATAAGGTTACTCCTATAAAAGAAATAAATACAGAAATAAAAGATAATAAACTATATGTTTCAACTGTTAAAGCAGGAACATTTACACTTGATATTGAAGCAACAGCGAATGAATACAAACCTGCAAAATACCAATTAACAATCAATGCAAAAACTCCTTTAATTCAGTGTAAAATTACAGAACCAAACTTTAATGAAATCTACCTGAATGACGAAAATATTAAAATCAATATTTTACCTGAAAATTTAAATACAGATAGAATTGTATATTATCGCAAAGAAAAGAAAATAAAAGCAGATCCTACAAAACTACTGAGATATGATGTAAAATATGACGAAGAAATGCTTACTGTCAGAAACGATATGTCAGGCAATATATCTTTTACTCCGAAAAAACAGGGTAATACAACGTTAACAATAACATTAATTGCAGACGGATACGAAAACTATACATATACAAGTAACTTTAAAATTTTACCTCCACGAGCAAAATTTATCCCATCAACAGACTTAATTGATATAGACGTAAAAAACGGATTGCGTGTGCAATACTCAAAAACTGACAAAACTGACCTTGAATTTATATATGACAAGGCAAATATAAATATTCAAGTAGGTTCAACAGGAATATTCGTAAGAGGATTAAAAGAAAGTAGTGGAGACATAAAAGTACGTGCTTTTGGTGAAGGTTTAATAGAAACCATAACAACTATCCCATATAAAGTTACAAAAGAAAAAATAAGACCTACCATATCTGCGGAAATGATAGGTGATGTTATTACCAAAAATAAATACTTGCAATTCGGAAATATTCCAAAACATTCTAATATTGAATATAAGATGAGTGAAGAAGGCAAACTTGAAGTATCTATAAGCGATGGACGTCTTATATTAAAACCTATTGCTGACGGTACAGTTGACCTTGAAATTGAAATAACCGCTGATGGTTATGAATCATTCTATCTTAAAAAACAAATAAAGATTCAATGTCCTAAAATAATACTTGAATCTAAAATAACAGATTTATATTTTAGTGAAGGCGAAAAAGAAACTATTGCCATAAAAAAACAACCTACAACCAGTGTAACAATTACCGCAAAACCTGTTGATGAAAATGTATGCACAGTAGAAGTAAGCAGTTCTGGAACATTGCAAGTGACAGCAAAACAGATGGGTAATACTGAAATTATCGTAGAAGGTAAAAGAGAAGGATATACACCGTATATTTTGAAAATCCCTGTGACTGTCGGTGAAAAGAAAACAACACTTAAAATTGCTACATCGGTTGAGGCATATCCTGATTTTATAAACTCTATTCCATACGAAATACCTGAAAAAGACGGTAATTTGACCTACGTTGCAAGCAGTAATATAGAAGTTGTTTCATTTAACGGCGGGAATAAAGGCAGACTTGTATTTAAAGCAATAGGTGAAGGAACAATAACATTTACAGCAACGTCTTCCGAAGCTATTGATAATATTGTAATTTGTAATGTTCAATACCTAAATCAATCCACAAACGCAAATGGTATTAATATTCTTCATCTATTTGACGAAGTAGAAGGATATACTGTATATAACCACAACAAAACAATGTTTAATATGTTTAATCTGCCACCGACATCCGCTGACATAAACCCAAATACATACGGTGAAGAATTGGAAGCCCTTACTGCTCTTGCAAAATCAATCACAAATAACAAAGGTTCAAACCGAAACAAAGCTCTTGCTATATATAATTGGGTTATAAGAAATATATATTATGATTATGATGGATTAAACGGAAAGAGCGATTTATACACAACCGCTTATGATGTATATAAAAACAAACGTGGTATATGTGACGGTTATGCCTCTCTATATGCAGAACTATGCAGAATTGCCGGAGTACCTGCAAGAAAGGTAGAAGGACAATATAGATATCAAGATAAAAACTGGGCTAACAGTACAGTAAACACACATGCTTGGAATGAAGTATGGATAGACAATAAATGGGTTATTGTAGACAGCACATGGGGTACATATTATCGCTACGAAAACGGTAAATTTGATAAAAGTAAAGGTATAGATACAACATACAGATACTTTTCCCCTACTCTTGAAAACTTTTCAAAAGACCACAGAATAGATACAATAGAAACATTCTATAACTAAAATATTTAAGGGTTTAAATTATTTTCTGCAAATAATTTAAACCCTTATTTTTATAAAAAATGCACATACCTAACAAGAATTCAGTATGTGCACCATAAAAATATTATATTAAATTAGTCTGTATAGTTATCAAAATAGCCTTGAATGTATATAAACGGTGTACCTTTATCGCCACTTCCTGATGTAAGGTCGCATAGTGAACCAATAAGATCTGTAAGTTGTCTTGGTGTTGTTCCTTGGCTTGACATATCACCCGTCAAATCATTGCCTTTATTTTTGATATAATCATTTACAGCTTTTTCAAGTTCTTCACCTTTTAAATCTGCAAAATCATTATCAGCTAGGTATTTTAATTTAATTTCATTTGGTCTACCTTTTAGACCATCTGTATATCCCGGAGATACAACTGGGTCAGCAAGTTCCCAAATTTTACCCATTGGGTCTTTAAACGCGCCATCACCATATACCATAACTTCAACTTTTTTACCTGTTTTTTCAAACATTTTTTGTTGAACTTCAAGTACAAATTCATTACATTTAATTGGAAAAAGCTTAATTTTGTCTTCTGTTGCTTTATTTGCACCAAGCAGTCCGTAATTAGCATTGTAGCCACTGCCATTAATTGACTCTGTCATTATGTCATCAAGTCCCAATACCACTTTTGCACCATTAGCTTTTAATAGTCTCTTTGAACGAGTACGTGTGTGAATGTCGCAAGTCAAAACATTTTTTGTGTATGGCAAAATATCTGTTGCTTTATTACCAAAGATTATTTCAACTTCTGCACCTGCATCTGTGATTATATCTTTGTAGAATTGAATATAATCCACACCTGTAAATGGGTGAAGAATAACTCCAAATTTTTCTCTCCACTCTTTTTCTGTCAATACATCACTATATGGATTTATCCCTTTTTCATCAATTAAATCCATACTTACCAAATGATTTCCTACTTCATCAGATGGATAGCTTAGCATTAAAACAACTTTTTTAACGCCCTTTGCTATACCACGCAAAATGATAGAAAAACGATTTCTGCTAAGAATTGGGAAAATTACACCAAGTGTTTCTCCACCTGTTTTATTGTTTATATCTGTTGCAATGTTGTCTATTGTAGCATAGTTGCCTTGTGCTCTACCTAAAATGGATTCTGTAACCGCAATAATATCCTTTTCGCAAATTTGAATATTTTCGCTTTCAAGTGCTTTTGTTACTGATTCTACTACTATGTCTGATAAATTATCACCTTCGTGTACGATAGGTCCTCTAATGCCTCTCGATACAGTTCCTATAAGTCTTTCCATATGTTGACCTCTTTTCTATTTAGTATTTTGTTTTAAAACAATACCATAACACATTCTACAATAAAAAAATCTATGTTGCAATATATTTATCATAGAAAAATTTAATTTTAATGAAAAATTAATACTTTCTATAATTATGGTTAATATCATTATTAATTAAAATGTATATTTGTATATATTTTTTAGTCAATATTTTAAAATATAATACAAAAAAATAAGAACAGAATATTACTTTCGCAATACTCTGTCCCTACTTTTATATGATAAGGATGAAAAAAATGAAAAACAAATTAATTACAAATTGTTTTGTCTGTCTCATTATCAAAGAAATGAGCTTTTGTCATATCAATAGCAATACTGATGTTATCACCCGGTTTGTATGTTGAACGAGGTGGAACTTTTGCAACGATGTTGTTTCCATCAACTACCATGTAGATATAGATTTCTGAACCCATAAGCTCTGCGATTTCTACATCTGCTTTTACTTTTAGATTTGGGAACTCTGATAGGAATAGTTCATCATCATGAATAGCTTCTGGACGAACACCCATTGTAACTTCTTTACCAACATACGCGTCAAATGTACCATCGGTTGTTTTGCCTTTTGGTATTTCAAGTTTGTAGCCACCAAATGTTGCGTAGAACATATCGCCTTCTTTAACGATAGTAGCTTTTATAAAGTTCATTTGTGGTGAACCGATAAATCCGGCAACGAATTTATTACATGGCTTGTCATATAGATTTTGAGGTGTATCAACTTGTTGAATGAAACCGTCTTTCATAACAACAATTCTGTCACCCATTGTCATAGCTTCTGTTTGGTCGTGTGTTACGTATACAAATGTTGTACCTAGCTTTTTGTGTAGTTTTGTAATCTCTGTACGCATTGCAGCACGCAGTTTAGCATCTAGGTTTGATAGAGGCTCGTCAAGTAGGAATACAGCAGGATCACGAACCATAGCACGTCCCAAAGCAACACGTTGTCTTTGACCACCTGATAGAGCTTTTGGTTTACGGTTTAGAAGATGCTCAATATCAAGAATTTTTGCAGCTTCTTCAACTTTTTCTTTTATAACATCTTTTGGAACTTTACGTAGTTCAAGACCAAAAGCCATGTTTTTGAATACTGTCATATGTGGATATAGAGCATAGTTTTGGAAAACCATTGCTATATCTCTGTCTTTTGGAGCAACGTCATTTACTAGACGGTCGCCTATGTATAGCTCACCTTTTGAAATTTCTTCCAAACCTGCTATCATTCTAAGTGTTGTCGATTTACCACAACCTGATGGACCAACCAAGATTAAGAATTCCTTATCGGGAACTTCTAAGTTGAAGTCACTAACAGCTGTTACATCGCCTGAATAAATTTTAAAAATGTGTTTTAAAGAAATACTTGCCATAATTTCCTCCTGATTAATTATTTATATTAATTAATAAAAAATACCGTTCTATAAATGATTTTCCTTTAACTTATGAGTTAAGTGTAACAAATAAGCAAAAGATTTTCAAGGGTAAAATATTGACATTTTGATGTTTTTGAGCTATAATTTATGGTAAATAATTGACTTTTTTACTTTGCCTAAAATTTATCAAAATTTGTATACAAATTTTGCACAAATAGAGAGGAGAATTTTTGTGGAAAATAGAGCCAAAGAAATTGTTGCAACCGCAAAGTCTATAATAGAGAATGAATATCCTCATTTGGAAAGTATAGAGGTTTTAGCTGAACAATTAGATATAGGAAAATATCATTTAATTCGTGTATTCAAAAAAGAGACAGGGTATACCCCAAATGAATATTTAATACAAATTCGACTGCTGTCAGCAAAATATATGCTTGCAAAAAGTGACTATTCACTGGATACTATTGCTGGACTTTCAGGTTTTTCTTGCGGAAATTATTTATGTAAAGTTTTTAAAAAACATAATAATATGACACCGCTTGATTTTCGTGAAATATACAAATACAAAGAAATAGATTTTAATGAAGAATTTATAAAAGATGATATGTTTCTTATATAACATATCTCAACCAGTAGAAAAAAATAAGCATATTTTGAAATCAATAGAGTCATAAAAATTTTACTCAATTTTTTGTAAAAAAATACGGTTTGTAGAAAAGTCTAAGACGTTTTCCTATAAAAACTGAATATCCGCAACCATTTATTAATATTTTAAAAAGTTAATTTTGCCTTAACGAAAAAGATAAAACTTTTATTTCAATATGCTTATTCGACACTTTATAAATAAAGAAAGGACGAAAATTATGCCACTTGCAGATGATTTAAGACCACATACACTTGACGATGTTGTTGGACAAGAACATATATTAGGAGAACACGGACTTCTAAAACGAATAGCAAATTCTGGTAAACTTACAAATCTTATATTCTATGGACCTCCCGGGGTAGGAAAAACAACTGTTGCACGTATAATTGCCGGTAAGGCAGGCAAAAAATTATATAAACTTAACGGTACAAGCGCTTCAACCTCCGATATAAAAAAAATAATATCAAGTCTTGACGGAATAGAAGCAATAGGCGGTGTTATCTTATATATAGATGAAATCCAATATATAAATAAAAAACAGCAACAAACCTTATTGGAATACATAGAAAACGGCGATATTACACTGATTGCATCTACTACCGAAAATCCGTATTTCTATATATATAATGCTATTTTAAGTAGAAGTACGGTTTTTGAATTTAAGACTGTATCAACCGACGCAATAGAAAAAGCACTTCAAAAAGGCTTTGATAGGCTTAATAAAGAAAAAAATTTATCTATTGAAGACGGAGTTCTACACTATATAGCCACACACTGCGGCGGAGATGTCAGAAAATCTATGAATGCGCTAGAAATGACGTATCTTGGTGCAATATCAGTTGAAGGCAATAACCATATATTGACAATGGAAGATGCCAAACAAGTTACACAAAAGAGCGAAATTTTATTTGATAAAGATGGGGACAACCACTATGATTATATGTCCGGACTGCAAAAATCAATTCGTGGCTCTGACCCTGACGCAGCACTGTTTTATCTTGCAAAATTTGTACAGGCAGGCGATATTATTTCTCCTTGCCGACGTCTTCTTGTTATTGCAAGCGAAGATATAGGGCTTGCTTATCCTATGGCAATAGCTGTTGTAAAGGCTTGTGTAGATTCTGCTATTCAGCTGGGACTTCCCGAGGCACGTATTCCACTTGCACAGGCTGCTGTTTTTCTTGCCACTCAACCAAAATCAAACAGTGCATACATTGGAATATCCAAGGCACTAGATGCCGTTATGCAAGGCAAAGGAACTGTTCTTCCGAGAGCTGTGCAAAATAAACATTGTGACAGTGTGGAAATTAAAAACAAAGGACAAAACTATCTATATCCACACGATTATAAAAACAGCTATGTAAAACAACAATATCTGCCTGATGACTTAAAGGACAGTGTTTTTTATACTTATGGCGAAAATAAAATGGAACAAACAGCCAAAAATTATTGGACAAAAATTAAAGAAGAAAATTAAAAAAATATTGATAATATGTACACTTGAAAATAAATATTCGCTATGATATTATACATTATATAGACAGAATAAGTGTTATTTTCTTTAAGACATTTTTTTACAGGAGAAATCATTATAATGATTATTAAATATAAAAAATTTTTTTGCTTACTTGGTGCACTGTTATTGTCAACAGCAGTAGGCTGTGGGAATAACAATGATAGTATAAGCACACCATCTTCTTCAACTTTCACTGAAAATTCAAATTTAATTGAAGATACCGCTTCATCATCAACTTCTGAAACAACAACCGAGTCATCTACCGAAAATGAAGAAGAAAAAACCATAGTTAAATATCCAACAGTTAAATCTGTTATTGACAGCATAATGCAAGAAAAAAAAGCCAAAACACTCAATGCAAAAGTATTATGGAATGAATATATTTCACAAACAACAAAAGACCTTAATTTTATGGACGAAAAATTCTTTATAGATACTGTATCCGATAATTTGGAAAAATCTCCGTATATATCACATAAAATTGAAG
This sequence comes from Angelakisella sp., assembly GCA_020024515.1. GTDB lineage: Bacteria > Bacillota > Clostridia > Oscillospirales > Ruminococcaceae > Angelakisella. The sequence continues at coordinate 4,901 of JAHHTR010000054.1, read as the reverse complement.
ATATTGAAATAATTGATGACAATACAGCCATTGCAAAATATAAAATGACAGTCAGTGGCTCAAATGGAGCAGAAGAAAAAATTGATTATACAGATTATTTTATAAAAGAAAACGATAACTGGAAAATATTGCTCTTGGGTGTTACATCTTTTGATAACTATATATCAAAAAGCGAGCCTGATGAAATAAAGGCTACAAATGCCCGTGTATATACTTGTATTTCAGGTATACAGGTAGACTTTACCATATCTAATAAGACACAGAAGAATTATCATTTGGGCTTAAAGGAATCACCTGTAATAGAACTTACAACATCAGAGGGTACATATACAGTAACATATAATAATATGTATAATATTCCAAAATCATCAGATTTTGAATCATCATGTTTTTTTAAAGATGCAATAGGTACTGTTAAATCCTTGAAAATAAAAAGTCTGTTTGAAGTTGACGATAAGGGTGCACCCACAGACAAAAAATCAGACGGAAAAACTATTACCAAAAAATTTAATTCAGACGATATTATTAATAAATCAAAAAAATAAAAAATAATTTTGATTAATATAAATTTTAATTATTTTTATTGTATTTGAACTAAAACTATTAATATTTTATATTTATTTTGTTTTATTTGTGTAAAAACTCTTGCAAAGTTAATAAAAAAGTAATATAATATGAACATACAACTAAGAACAATTTTATTCCTTTACATTGAGTAACACAATAATTTATACAACTATAAACTATTGGAAGAGGTTGAAGAAAATGAGTATTACTATTAGTGAAAAGTATCTTGGCAATTTTGTTGATAACAACGAAATGAAAGCCATCGAACATCTTGTAAACGCATCAGCAGACGTTCTTGAAAACAAATCAGGTCTTGGAAATGATTTTTTGGGTTGGCTTCACCTACCTACCGATTATGACAAAGACGAATTTGCAAGAATTAAAAAAGCTGCTGAAAAAATACAAAAAGATAGTGAAGTTCTTGTTGTTATAGGTATAGGTGGTTCTTACCTTGGTGCCCGTTCAGCTATCGAGTTCCTTAAAAGCCCATTTTATAATAATTTAAAGAAAGATACTCCCGATATAATATTTGTTGGTTGTAACATCAGCTCATCTTATATGAATGATGTACTTTCACTTATAGAAGGCAGAGATTTTTCTGTAAATATTATATCAAAATCCGGTACAACAACTGAGCCTGCTCTTGCTTTCAGAGTTTTCCGTAAAAAATTAATCGAGAAATATGGTGAAAAAGAGGCAGCTCAGAGAATTTATTGTACAACGGACAAGTCTCGTGGAACATTAAAATCACTTGCTGACCGAGAAGGCTATGAATGTTTTGTTATCGCTGATGATGTTGGTGGCAGATATTCTGTTCTTACTGCCGTTGGTCTATTGCCAATAGCCGTTGCCGGTATTAACATTGACGAAATTATGCAAGGTGCAAAACAAGCCGAAGATGAACTTGCGGAAAAAGATTTTAGCAAAAATCCATGTTACAGATATGCAGCACTGAGAAACATTCTATACCGTAAAGGTTTTGCAACTGAAATATTTGTTTCTTATGAACCGCAATTCACAATGATGAATGAATGGTTAAAACAACTATTCGGTGAAAGTGAAGGAAAAGACAATAAAGGTGTTTTCCCAGCATCTGTTACATTCTCAACAGACTTGCACTCAATGGGTCAATATATCCAAGACGGCAGAAGAATGATGTTTGAAACAGTTGTTGATATAAAGAAACCTTCAAAAGATTTCTTTATCGAGGAAGATCCTGAAAATCTTGACGGATTAAATTTCTTGTCAAATCAAAATATGTCAATAGTTAACAGACGTGCTATGGAAGGAACAATTCTTGCACATACAGAAGGCGGCGTACCGAATATCGTAATCGAAATGTCTGAAATTTCTCCAAAAGAATATGGTTATTTGGTTTACTTCTTTGAGAAAGCTTGTGCAATGAGCTGTTATTTGATGGCTATTAATCCATTTGACCAACCAGGTGTAGAAGCATATAAAAAGAATATGTTTGCACTACTTGGAAAACCAGGTTACGAAGACTTAAAAGAAGAACTTTTAAATAAATTGAATTAATATTCTCTTTTTTAGCATAACTATTTTCAATGTACATATTATAGTGTTGATAAGTTGTTTTAATACAACTTTGATATAAATTAAAATTTTCCTGCCAAAAAAATATTAGGAGGACAAAGTTATGGTTAAATTAATTGTAGGCAATAAGGGTTCAGGTAAGACAAAAACTTTAATTGAAATGACAAATGCAGCTGTTGAAAAATCAACAGGTAATGTAGTTTGTTTGGAAAAAGGCACAAAACTTACATACGACATTTCACATCAGGCGCGCTTAGTTGATACAGATGACTATAAATTGGAAGGTTTTGACTCTTTATATGGTTTCATTTGTGGACTATTGGCTGGAAACTATGATATTACACACATTTTTGTTGATGCAACATTAAAAATAGGTGGTAGAGATTACAATAAGTTTACAGATATGATTAATAAGCTTGCTGATATCAAAGGCACAGAACATTTGGAAGATATCGTATTTACAGTATCCTGTGATGCAAGTGAACTACCACAAGAATTGGAAAAATTTATACTTTTATAAGTTTAAATTTATTTAAAAAAATTATCCCCACTCTGTAAAACGGGTGGGGATTGTTATAAGTACTCTATTCCCGAATAATTCTATTGACTTTTTAATATGATTATACTATAATATCCATTGTAGTTCAATGTATGCGGTGGTGCTGGAATCGGCAGACAGGCACGTTTGAGGGGCGTGTGTCAATGACGTGTGGGTTCAAGTCCCATCCACCGCACCAAGTCGAGTATCTCGACATTTGGAATGTAAGTATAGTTTTAATTTTAGTCTTACTTTTTTTCACATCAAAATAATAATAGTATTATTTAAACTTTTATTCAAAAACAAAAAATATAACTATGCGGGTATGGCGGAATTGGCAGACGCGTTAGATTCAGGTTCTAATGGTTGCAAAACTGTGCAGGTTCAAGTCCTGTTACCCGCACCATACTTAGTGTATAAAAATGTTATCATCGGTATAAAAGCCGATGATAACGCATTTTACGCACTTTTTTCTCAAAAAAAGCGGGTTTTTCAAATGTCATTTTTGACGTTATCATTTTGGTAATTTTCATTATTTGGGGGATTTGAGCTAACACCCAATGATATAAATTACAATTTAGGCTCAAATTAATATAACTGTTGCAGCCAAAACATTAAGTGACATAAATCTCTTATAAAAAAGGGCGCTGCTTAAAATTTAATATAAAAGATTAAGGCTTTGGTTTCTTTTATGAAATCAAGGCCTTTTTTTATTTGTGGTAAAAACTTTAAGAGGGCATTAAAAAGAGCATAATATGTCTACATAAAATTAACAATACATAATACACTACTAAGTATTATTAATATTATTATATATTGCATTTTATTTAACAAATGTAATCTGTTAATGGCTTCAAATCTAAACATAAATGTAGCGATTAGATTTAGAATAAAAAATAATGTGATACATTGAAATAAAGAATAGTTATTTGATTGTATATTATTAAATAACTGAGGAACAGAAATCATAATAAAGAATATATAAAATATGTAAAAAAGCTTATATGGTAAAGGACAATCTTTTGGTGGCGGCAAAAGAATAGTTTTTAAAATCATTTTTAAATTATTCATAGTGTAAATCCTTAGCTTTCATAGTATATCCAGAAAAATAAATTTGTTCTATACTTTCATTATTAAAGAACACATTATATTTAGAACCCATATATCCTTCGGGATAAAAGCAAGCAACGTAATTATAATCTTTTTTATTAGTTAAATTGTGTACATTACTCCCATAAATCATTAACATTTTGTTACCGCCTTTTAATCTAACAATAGAACCTACTGGTAATAACTTCACTATTCTCAACCCCTTAAATCAATATTTATACCACCATAAATTCCTGATCCCAAAGGAGTTTTCATTCCTAAAGAAGCACTATTATTTCCAATACCTATATTTCCACCTACTGCAACACCTATACCCACTTCAGCAGATATTGTAACTTTTGTATTTAAAATATTGAAAGAATGTGATGAAGATAATTCAGCTATTGACGCTTTACCTGAATAAGAACTTCCACCACCTGTTGCACAACCAAGAGAAGCTTCGGCATTCATAGCCTTTAAAGTTAACGTGTTTATGGAATCTGACAGTTTAAATTTTGCAGTATCAACCCCTACAGATATTGAATTATATGGTCCATCTACTTTAGAACCAATAGAGACATTAGACTGGACGTTTAAATTTACTTTATCATTAATCTTTACTGTCTCATTTATTCCATATTTTTTTCGAGAATAATGTATTATTTTTATCAGAAATACTATATGTAATATCCATAACTATACCTCCATAATATAATAATTTGATTATATTATATCACAATAAAATTAAATGTCAATTATGATAAAGAATTTTATAATTAATAAATATTGTTATTTATAAATATTAAATATACTATCTTTATTGTGAACAACTTATACATTTGAATGTGCCAAACAAAAAGGCATAAAAATTACAAATCTATATTAAATAGCAAAAATCAGAGTCACTTTTAAAGTGGCTCTTTTTTTATATAACTACACGTTAATTTAAAAGGAGAGATTTAAATGAGAATTAAATTTAAAGGAACACCATATGATACGTTTTTTCCATGTACAGAAGAAACCATAAACCGTGTTTGCGAACAAATCGGAGTCCCAAACAGCGCCAAGACAACAGTATCAGTTAAAGAAGTTGTTGACGACAGCAGAGCGAATGAAATGCTTCAAGGTCAATCATATAACATTGACCAACTGA
>JAHHTR010000053.1 GCA_020024515.1 Angelakisella sp. | reverse complement strand
TCTACCATAAGGGGTTTCTTTTTTCTATGTCCATTTTTAATGGACTTGTTCATTTTGTCATATCCGTTTTTATACTATCCAATTAAACCATCAAATAAAATAACTTTTTAGTGAAATAAGAAGGAAAAATATTGGATTTTACAAGATAAATTGTTATATCAAAACTTTAATTGAAAATAAAGAATAGTTATGATACAATTTTTTTAATAAATGAATTGACCGCAAATCTATATAGAATATTATTTTAAAAAGTGAGTTAATATATTTAGATTTTAGAAAGGAATATCAATATGATTAATTTTCATACCCCACAAATTAAAGAAGATATATATCACTATACATCTGAAAATGGTATTATAGGAATTTTACAAAAGGACGAAGTTTTATTGTGGTTAACAAAAGCTGACAGTTTAAATGATCGGACTGAAGGAAAAGATATATTTGAACATCTTTTAATAGTTTGTGAAGACTTATTATATAATCAACAAATTACACAAGAACAATATTATAAAATCACAAAACTTAAAAATAAATCTACGACAAAATCTCCTATTATGTATTTTAGCAGTAAAGAATCTTCTTCAACAAAACTTCTTGAAAAAGCCTATTATGAGTGTGATATATATACTATGAGTTTTTGTAAAGAAAAGGATTATTTACCAATGTGGAATTATTATGGTTCATCAGAAACACAGGGATATTGTTTGCATTTTAACAGTGAAAATTTAAAGGATACTATAATAGAAGATAATTCTTATTGGTTTGAAATTACAGAAATTATATATAATGATACTGAAAAGCAAAAACTACTTGAAAAGATTATATTGGAATCAATAGATCATGATGATTATCTTGAAAGAATAAGTTTAGATATAGATACGTATAAATACCTTATGAAAAATAAATGTTTTGAATATGAAAAGGAAGTAAGACTATTGTTTGCTGTTCCTAAAAACGATAATGACACATTTGACATTAAGTTTAGGGTAAATCATGGTACTATAATTCCTTATATAGAAGTCCCAATAAAAAACATTTTGGCAATTACTGGTATAACAATAGGACCATTCGCAGATATGGAATTAATGAAAAGAAATTTAGAATTTTATACTGATAGCATCGACAGCGCAATTATTACTAATATTCAAGAAACAAAAATACCAATTAGATTTTAATGTATTTACAATTTAATACTTTACTTAAAGTCAGCACCTACTTTTGTAGGTGTTGTTTTTTTATACCCCCAAACACTACTTTTTAATCTGTATACTACTAATTCAAAATACAAATGCTAAAAATATAAGAAAAAAGGAGAATGAAAATGAATATTTACGGTTATATTAGGGTTAGCACCAAAGAGCAAAACGAAGACAGACAGTTAATAGCCTTAAATGAAATAGGAGTTTCCAAAGAAAAAATATTTATGGATAAGCTGTCGGGCAAGGACTTTAACCGTCCACAATATAAGAAGCTGGTAAAAAAACTAAAAAAAGACGATCTGCTTTACATCAAAAGCATAGATCGTCTTGGTAGAAACTACGAAGAAATATTGGAACAATGGCGAATGCTTACCAAACAAAAGCAAGTTGATATTGTTGTCATTGATATGCCTCTTTTGGATACTAGGAGAGGCAAAGACCTTATGGGTACTTTTCTTTCTGATATTGTACTTCAAGTGCTGTCTTTTGTTGCCGAAAACGAACGTACAACAATTAGACAACGACAAGCCGAAGGAATAGCCGCAGCAAAACTAAAAGGGGTACAGTTTGGCAGACCATCAAAGCCACTTCCAAATAATTTTTATGAGTTTTATCAGAAATGGAAAAATGGAGAAATAACCTGTACTCTTGCCGCAAAAGAATGTGGAATGACAATATCAACATTTCGTTACCAATCAGAAATTTATGAAAAAGCAAATTCATTATAAATACGATTTTCAACTAAAACGTGTACTTTCCCGCAAATTACATATATTACTATAATACCACATTTTGGTAAAAAATTAAACAGTTTTTTTATAAAAACAAGCTATTTAAGATTTTATTTTATATATTTTTATAAATTTCAATATATCTTCCTGAATTACTAAAATTTACACATTTTAACATACAGTATTTTCCTAAAACGGAAAGGGGAAAATATAGTGTCTGAACAAGTTAAATCAAAACAACGTGTAGCAGATCATGGCGAAGTATTTACCAATAAACGTGAAGTTAATGCTATGCTTGATTTGGTAAAAGAAGAAACTGAACGTATTGAATCAAGATTTCTTGAGCCTGCGTGTGGAAACGGAAACTTTTTGACAGAAATTTTAAACAGAAAATTAAATGTAGTAAAGAATCGTTATGCAAAGAGTCCATTTGATTATGAAAAATATTCGGTACTTGCCATTACAAGTATTTATGGAGTTGATATTTTGCCAGATAATACCGAAGAATGTCGAGAAAGATTATATAGTATTTGGAACAAAGAATATACAAAAAATGTGAAAGAACAAGCAAATGAAGAATGCAAAAATGCGGTCAAATTTATATTAAAAAAGAATATTTTATGTGGTGATGCCCTTACAATGCTTACATCAGACGGGAAACCCATAATTTTTTCTGAATGGAATTTTGTAACCGACAGTAAAGTAAAGCGTAGAGATTTCGCTTTAAATGAACTACTTGACGGACACGAAGAACAAATGAGTATGTTTAGATCCGGGTGGGAATATGACGAAGATATAAAAGCCTTTATTCCCTCCCCAATTTATGAATACCCATTGACAGATTACAGGAGGGTAGAGGATTATGAGTGATTTTTACAGCAGTAATATGTATAATCCTGATGTTTTGTCATGTATAGCAAATCTGTCAAATGATGAAGTATTTACTCCACCTGAAATTGCGAATGCAATGCTTGATATGTTACCGCAGGAATTATTTTCAAATCCGGAAACAACTTTTTTGGATCCAACAACAAAGTCAGGCATATTTTTAAGGGAAATAGCTAAGCGTCTTATTGTTGGAATTGAAAAGACAATACCCGATTTACAGGAAAGAATAGATCATATATTTCAAAAGCAACTGTATGGTATAGCTATCACAGAGCTTACAAGTCATCTTTCAAGGCGTAGTCTATACTGTTCAAAGTGCGCAAATATGGAATATTCTGTAACTAAATTTGAAAATATAGACGGCAATATTCGTTTTAAAAATATAGAACACACTTTTAAAGACGGAAAGTGTCTGTTTTGTGGAGCAAGTGAAAAAGAATATGGAAAAGCCACTCGTGGTGAAGAACTTGAATCCCACGCCTATGAACTGATACATACAACAAAACCGGAGGCAATATTTAATATGAAATTTGATGTTATTATCGGAAATCCACCTTATCAACTTAATGATGGGGGTGGAACAGGTTCGAGTGCAACTCCACTATATAATAAGTTTATTGAATCTGCAAAAAAACTTAATCCAAGATATTTAACAATGATTATACCATCACGTTGGTTTACTGGTGGAAAAGGATTAGATAATTTTAGAAATGAAATGTTGCATGATAACCGAATTAAAGAAATTCACGATTTTGGAAACTCTTCCGACTGTTTCCCAGGAGTTTCCGTTGAAGGTGGAATATGCTATTTTCTTTGGCAAAGGGATTCATCTGGATTATGTAAAGTTTATACACATGTAAGAAATGAAATTACTTCACATTCTGAAAGACCATTATTAGAAAAAGGGAGTGATGTATTCATTAGACAAAATCAAGCAATTTCTATAATAAGAAAAGTTCAAAAATTAAAAGAAATTACATTTGATAGTATCGTAAGTCCAAGAAACCCTTATAAATTTGATAATAATTTATTTAATTCAAATGAATCTTCAAATAATACAATTAGAGTGTTAGGAATCGAAAATAAAAAAAGAATATACAAAAATTTTTCTTCTAAAAGTATAGGACGAAATAATAATGAAATTAGTAAATATAAATTGTTTATTTCAAAAGCTGATGGAGCTGCTGGTCAGATAGGTTATCCAATACCTGCAAGAATAATAGGAAAAGCCGAATTAGGAGAGCCAAATACAATATGTACTGAAACTTTTTTAAGAATAGGACCATTTGAAAATAAAAGTATAACATTAAATGTAAAAAAATATACTGAAACTAAATTTTTTAGACTACTTGTTGGAGTAAGAAAAAATAAAAATATGACACAAAGCACATACTCATTTGTTCCAATGCAAGATTTTAGAAATGATTCAAATATTAATTGGAACAATCCTATTGAAGAAATTGATAAAGAACTTTATAAAAAATACAATTTATCCGAAGAAGAAATTAATTTTATCGAATCAATGATAAAACCAATGGATTTGGGTGGTGATGAGTAATGTCAGATTTAACCAATTTACAAAACTTTTTACATAATAAAACTGAGTCACACCCTATGATTTATGCTTATGAGGATATATCATATCCAGGTTGTCTGAAAGTTGGCTATACATCAGTCGATATTGATAAACGTGTTGCTCAACAATATCCTACAAAACGTCCCGATGGAAAAGTACCGTACAAAATTGTATTGCGTGAATCTGCTATGTACTCAGACGGAACAAGCTTTACAGATCATGACGTACACTTGATGTTAAAGCGTAAAAATATTGAGTGTGTTGGTGGAGAATGGTACAGATGTTCTGTTAATGATGTAAAAGCGGCTGTTATAGCAGTTAAAAATCATACTCAAAATATTGAAAACCGTACCCAAACATTCAGTATGCGTCCCGAACAGAAAAAAGCTGTTAAAATGACAATGGCTTATTATAAATCGGCTTATATGGAAGGCTCAACACGTACACCAAAATTTTTATGGAATGCAAAAATGCGTTTTGGCAAAACCTTCGCCTCATACGAGCTTGCAAAAAAAATGAACTTTAAACGTGTGCTTGTCCTTACGTTTAAGCCTGCCGTTCAAGTGGCTTGGCGTGAAGATTTGGTGACTCATGTTGACTTTGAAGGTTGGCAGTTTATTGCGCGTGACAATAACAATTTGCAAGATACCATTGACTTGCAATACATACGGGCTAATAAGACAAAACCCATTGTCTGCTTTGGTTCTTTCCAAGACTTCTTGGGTGTAAACCGTGAAACAGGCGGTATTAAAGCAAATAACGAATGGGTTCACGAAACAAACTGGGATTTGGTTATATTTGATGAATACCATTTTGGCGCATGGAAATCAAATGCAAAAAATCTGTTTGAAAATGACGAAGAAAGTCAAGATGATTTATCAAAGTACGATAGAAATGATGCGCTTGACGAAACCTGGCTACCGATTACTACATCATACTATCTTTTTTTATCAGGCACTCCATTCAGAGCTTTAAACAGTGGCGAATTTATTGAAGAACAAATTTACAACTGGACTTATTCCGATGAGCAAAGAGCAAAAAATTCTTGGGTTGGTCCAAACAATCCATACTCTGCTCTTCCAAAAATGATTATGATGACATACAAAATTCCCGACAGCATACAAAAAATAGCTAAGCAGGGCGAATTTGATGAATTTGATTTAAATCTGTTTTTTAAAGCTGAGGGTGACGGAGAAAACGCAAAATTCAAATATGAGGACTATGTTCAAAAATGGCTTGACCTAATACGGGGAACTTTTCTTGAAACAACAGTCGATGAATTAAAGCAAGGCGCAAAAAAACCGCCTATGCCTTTTTCTGATGTTACTCTTTTAAATGTTCTGTCCCACACTCTTTGGTATTTGCCAAATGTCGCATCGTGCTACGCTATGGGTAATTTGTTAAGGCAGAAGCAAAACACTTTTTTTAATGACTATAAAATAAACGTATGCGCAGGTACAAAAGCCGGTATTGGCGCGGCAGCTCTTGAACCTGTTCAAAAATCTATGGGTGATCCACTTTCAACAAAAACCATAACCCTGTCTTGTGGTAAGCTAATGACAGGCGTAACGGTTAAGCCGTGGACGGGTATATTTATGCTTTGTAATTTATCAAGTCCCGAAACATATTTTCAGGCGGCATTCCGTGTGCAATCACCTTGGGAGATAAAGACCGAAAAAGGTGAAAAAGAAATTGTAAAGCACGAATGTTATGTGTTCGATTTCGCACTTGACAGAGCGCTCCGACAAATATCAGATTACAGTTGCAGATTGAATGTAAACGAAAATAATCCCGAAAAGAAAGTTGGAGACTTCATAAGCTTCTTACCTGTACTTGCCTATGACGGAAGCGGTATGCGACAGGTAAACGCAGGAGAAATTCTTGATATTGCAATGGCTGGTACATCGGCAACTCTTCTTGCTAAGCGTTGGGAATCAGCATTACTTGTAAATGTAGATAACGATACTCTTGCCCGATTACTTGCAAATAAAGACGCTATGGACGCTCTTATGCGTATTGAAGGATTCCGTAGTTTAAATGCTGATATTGCGACTATTATAAATAAATCGGAAGCAGTTAAAAAAGCAAAAAAAAATAATGAACACCCTACTGAAAAGCAAAAGAAAGAACTTAGCGAAGCAGAAAAAGAATATAAATCAAAGCGGAAAATGATACAGGAAAAGCTAATAAAATTTGCGACAAGAGTTCCTGTGTTTATGTATTTAACAGACTATCGTGAATATAGTTTGAAAGATGTAATTACACAGCTTGAACCGGATTTATTCAGAAAGGTAACAGGACTGACTGTAAAGGATTTTGATTTGTTAGTATCTATTGGTGTATTTAATGAATCCCTTATGAATGATGCAGTATATAAATTCAAGCGTTATGAGGACGCAAGTCTTTCGTATACGGGTATCGACAGACACACAGGAGAAAACGTCGGTCTATACAGTACTGTTCTTTCCCGTGAAGATTATGATTCTATGAACACTATGTTTGCAAAATCTATGATTGTGGCAAAACGTGATATGAATGATATTCCCAATAAAGCATACTATGAAAGTGAAAGCAAAACAAAAGAAGAAAGAACAGTTATCCCACAAAAGCCAGTATCAAACCCCCAATCACATAATAACGATGTATATATTACAAGGAGAAATACAACTTCGACATACAAACCTGCTTTTGTTCCGCCAACACCGAAGCCTACTATTCCAAATGCTAAACCAAAAATCGATTACACAAAAGTAAAAGTTGGCACAACAGTTACTCATAAAGCTTTTGGTGAAGGTAAAATTACATCACTGTCTATCAAAAACAGCAAGATAACGGTTATATTTGGTGGGAGTGAAAAGACTTTCCAATATCCAAGCGCATTTGAAGATGGGTTTTTGAGGATATAAATAATATGATTAACAAAAGTTATATATTAATTTAGCTATTAACTACATAGTATTTACTAGGTACTTTTTTATTGTAATAAAACCCACCAGCTTATTTGTACTTGTTAAGTACCAGTAGACACAAACAACCACCAATTATATAAAATCTTTTTCTAATTTATATTGAATAGTGTTTTGTAATATAATTTATATGACAATCGATTGTCAGTAGGTGTTCCTGCTCTTGATATAGAACGTTTGATGTCAGTATAATTTTTATCTACTTGATAAAAGAATGTAGATGAGTAAACACTACCCTAAGCACTGTGAAGAATGACAAGCAGGAAAGTTTTTGAATTTACATATGAATTAGCGTTTTATTATAAGAACAATACTATTATGTACTTATCATGAAACTTTTCTTTTTTTTACGATTATTATGATATTGAAAGGTAATTTATTTGGAATCAAAAAGTTTATCAAAATGGTTAACTCACCCAGATATTTTATGTGAAGTATCGATGTGGAATTGATATATGTTGATAATAAGCCGGTTTTACAAGAAATAATTAATAATTCTAAAGTAACTGTTTCTTTTGCAGATAAAACAAATCCAAAGGTAAAAGATAACATCATTAAAATACTAACTCCGTGCTATGAAGATAGTATAATAAAAATATTTTAGGGTAAATCTTACTCTAGGATGTAGATATAGAGAATATCTACACTACTTGATAGTATTTTGCATAATTTTTTCAAAATAAAAGTTATATTCGTTGACATTTGGGCATAATATGAATATAATGAAATTAGATTTTGAAAAAAATCTGTAAAATGGAGGATAAAATTATGTTATTGGAGTTTAAAACGGTAAATTACCGTTCTTTTAAGAATGAAATGGTCTTTTCTATGATACCTGCACAAAAACAAAAAGGATTGGATTATAGTATTCAAAAAGAAAAAATCGGAAGTAACGAATACAAAGCACTTTCATCTGCTGTAATATATGGACCAAATGCTTCAGGTAAAACAAATATTATTGGTGCAATGGATACATTTCGTTCGATTTTAATCAGAGGAAATATTAAAAATGCAGAAAATATATCATCAATCAATGTAGCATCAACTAAGTTAGAACTTATACCGTTTTGCGAAGATGCTGAACCATCTCCTGTTGGCTTTTCGATTAAGTTTATTGAAAATAACATACTTGTTGAATATAAGTTGGTAATGGATATTGGAAATTTTCTTGATAATGATTATGAAAGAAGTATTGTCGAGGAATCTTTATCAATAAACAATAATGAAATCTTTACAAGAGATGAAAATCTTCATATTGCGAAATTGGATCCTATAAGTAAATTTCTTAATGATTCTATTGAAAATAATATGAAAAGTGCATTAGTAATTTCTCAAAATGGATTAAGCACAACTGATTTGTTTTTGACTAGTGGTTTTAAATCAATTTTTAGTACAAAGATTGTTAATTTAATTCTTAATTGGGTTGAAAACAAATTTATGGTCATATATCGTACAGATTCAATACAATTGGCAAGAAAGTTTGCTGATCCTGAAGAGGATACAATATATGTAGAGAAAACGTTAAGTGAAGCAGCCAGCGAATTTGGTATTAATTCGAATATATTAGGTTATAAACCAACAAAAGAAGGTGCAGAATCTGTCCTTTTATCAATTTTTAATAAAAATAAAAGAAACTTGGCTGTTCCAGCAGAAATATTTGAATCTTATGGTACAATTAGATTTGTTAATGAATTTCCATTAGTTATTCGAGCATTACTTACAGGTGCAATATTGGTAATTGATGAATTTGATGCTTCAATTCACCCTATGGCACTTATGAATATTATCAATATATTCCATAATGATGATATAAATAAGAACCATGCACAGCTTGTTTTCAATACACACAATCCAATATTCTTAAATGGTAACTTATTTAGAAGAGATGAAATTAAGTTTGTTGAAAGAGATGATATCACACATGAAAGTACACACTACTCATTATCTGATTTTAAAACATCGGGAGCCAATGGTGTGCGGAAAGGCGAAGATTATATGAAAAACTATTTTATAAGTCGTTTTGGCGCAATCAAAGATGTTGATTTTTCTCCTATTTTAGAAGCGATATTATTCGATGAAGGAGAAGAAGATAATGAATGAGAAAAAAACAAATTTAAAATATACTTTTACAGTTGAAGGTGAAACAGAAAAATGGTATTTTAATTGGCTGGAAAGCTGTATCAATAATATTGAAGAATTAGAATGTAAAGTATCCATAGTACCAAAAGTTCAACAAAATCCTATAAAATTCGCCAAAAGTGTTAATCCTCTTTCAACACCATCTGCAACTCATATTTGTGATATTGAAAGTAATGAAGAATGTCACGTAACTAAATTTAAAAATATTTTAAAGCAGTTAAATCAAGCGAATAAATTAAAAGGACGTTCGTTTAAGTATGATTTGGGATATAGCAATTTTACTTTTGAATTGTGGATGATTTTACACAAGGCAGATTGCAATGGTAGTTTTACTGGTAGAACGCAATACCTTGCGCCAATTAATCGTGCTTTCAATGAAAAATTTGAAGACCTTGATAAATACAAGAAAGAGACTAATTTCAAAAGATGTCTCTCGAAACTTTCAATTGACGATGTTAAAAATGCTATTTGTAGAGCAAATAAAATAATGGAGAACAATAAGAAAAACAGATTAAAATTAAATGAATATATGGGATTTACATATTATTCGAATAATCCTTCTCTAACAATTAACGAAAGTGTTGAAAAGATATTAAAAGATTGTAATCTTTTTTAGTTTTAAAAATTAACGAAAAGTAACAAACGAATAGCTTCAAAATCGATTATAAGATAAGATGTAAAAAGATGCTTTTCTAAAATTTTTGAATTAACAAAATACTGTACAAAGCAAGAATAAAAAGTTCTGCTTAAAACTATTAATTACAAATATCCTGAAAAACAAAATCTAAATGTTGAAACACTAAGATATATAGTTATTTTTTTACCCTATTTGTCAACAGCACCAAATTGTGACATCCTGTGAAACTCAATTTTATTTAAAATCTATCGGGTAACGTTTCGTTACTGCATAATATAATTCAAAAAATTACAAAGAGATTAGTTACAATCTGCGTCTTGCAAACTAAAAACTGAATAGAAATAAACTAAGCTGAAGATACAAAGTAAAATTGTGTCCTCGGCTTTTTTATTTTATCAAAAGATATACCTGCGTCACGTTTCGTTACGTACCTATACAGTGATATTTTTTATCTAATCAAAGTTAATTTTGGAATGAAAAATAAGAACTGTGAGATGACTCACTAAACGATGGAGTCATAAAAATAATATTATATATTATAAAATTCATATCAAAATAGAATTTTCAAAAACAAGGTGATAAAAATAATTTGAAAAAATATTTAATTACATTATGTCTGAAACGTACCATACCTACAAAGAAAATAAGATTGAAAGAAGAGGATAAAATTATTATTTAAATTAAAAAGTATGCTGTATGTTACTGCAATCATTACCAAATCAAGAAAACTATAAAACAATTTCCAAAGCGAAAGTCTCTTTGCAAACTGAACTTGCTATCTTAACTCGCCACCACACGCGCACAAACGCCCCTGTTTGCCCTCCTATGCTAAATGTGGACTAACTGTCACATATCGCAATATTTTTCCAAATAGGACGAATTTGTGGAGAGCTTTTCAGGGGAAATTATAGCTAAATCGGAGGTGATAATAAGTCTTATATAGGGCGAAAATAAGAGAAAAGAGAGCGACCTATTTGTATGCAGGAAAAAACGAGGACGCCCTCGCAATCACATCGGTCGGCAATGCCGACCGTATTCCCCCAATACGTAGCCTTTTGTGGCTGATATCACGCTGGGTGATGTAAACGTATCCAATGATGTCGTAAGTCAGTTGTTATATAGATATTTTAGCCATTTTAGGAATATTTATGGATACTGCGATATGACACCATAGAGATAAAACAATATTAATTTTAAGAAGGAGAAAAATTATGAAAGAGAAAAAACAACGTGTAAACGTATGGCTTGATCCGGATATTATCAATAAGGTTGATGGACTTATCAAACGACTTAATGTCGAAAATCAAAGCCAACTGATAGCTAAAGCTGTTGAGTTCTTTATTGGTTACGTAGGTACCAATGACTCAACAGCTTTTTTAAGTGACACTCTTGTTGGAGTAATTGACGGAAGTATCAAAGAATGTGAAAACAGAAATGCAACCAATCTTTTCAGACTTGCAGTTGAAATGGAAATCATTATGCAAATTCTTGTCGCAGGCTTAGATATCCCCGTAGAATATATTGAAAGGTTAAGAGCCCAAGCTGTAAACACTGTCAAGAACTGTAATGGTAAAATTTGTTTTGAAGATGCTTTGAACGTAAGCAATGAGGAGGACTATGCCTAAGATAATTTTTAAGTGTCACTACCTAAGAGCCGATACAAGTTCTAAAAAAATATCGAATACAGTAAAATATATTGCAACGAGAGAAGGTGTCGAACACGTCCAAAACTACATAGATTATATTGCAAACAGACCGAGAGTGGAAAAAATAAGTACTCACGGTCTGTTTTCTTTTGGCTACAAACCTATTAATCTTTCTGAAGTTCAGCGTGAGCTTACCAAAGATTCAAGACCGATATATATGCCTATAATTTCATTAACTCGTGAAGATGCAATTCGCACAGGTTATGACAACGCAGAAAGTTGGCACACGCTTATGTCAAAGCTTGCTCCCAAAATGGCTGAAAATTTTAAGATTAGACTTGATAACTATCATTGGTATGCTGCCTTCCACAATGAAGGACATCATCCGCACATCCATATGATAATTTATTCTGATAATCCAAACGAAGGTTATCTCAATGAAAAAGGGATTGAAAATATTAAGCATGAATTAGTCGGTAATATATTTAATCAAGGATTACAGCTAATATACAGTGGCATGACTGAGCATAACAAGGAGTTGAAAAATGAGTTTAGAGAAGCTCTTGAAAATATCAAACTTGAAAGTAATAACAAAGAATTAAATGATATGCTAATGCTTTTAAATGAGCGGTTACGAACATACAAAGGTAAGAAAGTATATGGCTATCTTAATAAATCAACTAAACAGTTAGTCAACAACATAGTCGATAAAATAAGTGAAAATGAAAGCATAGACAGTGCCTACAAAACGTGGTGGCAGCTGAAAGAGGAGGTCTATCACAGCTACTCTGACAGAGAGTGGAAACAACCTAAGTTATCAGAATGCAATGAATTTAAGTCAGTAAAAAATATGGTTATAAAAGAAGTTATGAAAATGGATTTCAGTTTAATGTTAACGGATAATCAAAAGCAAGAACAAGAAGTTTTAACCAAGCACTTAATAAATTTGTTTACGAATATTGCAAAAGTATTTGAAAGTAAAACTCCCGAACCAAGGATAGCTCATAATCACATTGACAGCAAGAGATTACAAAAACTACGTGAAAAGCGTCTCGCTTTGGGAAGAAAGCTTGATGATATATCCAATGATGAGCCCTCTTTCCAAATGCAGATGTATTAAGTTTATATCTATATGACAGAACGTTTCACCACTCATTAAATTACAAAGACAATTAGCGCTGTGTTTTTGTAAAGAAATCAGATAGGGCGTCAAAAAGTAAATTGACGTCCTATCTTTTAAAAAACAAACAAGACTTCCACCAAGGGATAAGTATATAATTTTGTAGAACTGCCCCCCTGTTCACAGTGAACCCCCAAAGAAGGAAACAATAGAATATATATATAACATCAGAAAAAGAATATATATAACTAAAACATAATAATATAACTATATTAAATCTAATAATAACTCCGCCCTGTTTTAGGGCATACCTATTGAGTTTCAAAATAAAAATATTTGAGACTTTTTTTATTTAGAGGTATAAAAAACGTGTTTTCGTTGCCTATATAGTGAGGGGTATTTTATCTAAGCAATATAAATAAATTGGTTATTGATTTTTGTTCAGAACGCTGAAAAACAAATGAAAAAGTATTTTTATTATAGATTTACAATATAAGTGCAACACTAAAAAATAATGACTCATAAAAGGAA
>JAHHTR010000052.1 GCA_020024515.1 Angelakisella sp. | reverse complement strand
GTATATTTTAGCTATTAATAATAGTGGAAATTTGTAAGTTTTTGTGTTGCATTCTTTAAAAATATATATTCAAAAAAACATATATTTTAATATTTTCAAAGTAACTACAAAATTTATTCATAAATAATATTATAAAAATTAGTTTGCATATCATAACAAAATGTTATATAATGAAAACAATTGTAATTAAATAGATTTTATTGAATTGTGCATTTTTAAAAAAATAATTAGCTTATAATATTATGGTGGTGTAGGAAAAATTGATTAAACTTTTAAATGTTACGAAAACTTATGATACAGGTAAAAATGCCCTTACAAATGTAAATTTGACAATAAATGATGGAGAATTTGTATTTATTGTAGGTCCATCGGGTGCAGGTAAAACGACTTTATCAAAACTTTTACTGAAAGAAATTGTACCAACAAAGGGAAAAGTTTTGGTTAACAATATAGATATAACAAAATTAAAAAGAGGAAATGTTGCAAAATACAGACGTACACTGGGTGTTGTCTTTCAGGATTTTAGATTAATTCCGACGAAAACCGTTTATGAAAATGTGGCTTTTGCATTACAGGTAACAGGACAAAACAGTGCTTACATACAAAAAAAAGTTCCGGCAATACTTAAAGCAGTTAATTTGCTTGATAAGAGGAATTATTACCCATCACAAATAAGTGGTGGTGAACAGCAGAGAGTTGCACTTGCACGTGCAATAGTTAATGATCCTAAATATATAATAGCTGATGAGCCGACAGGAAACATAGACCCATCTTTGTCATACGAAATTGTCCAGTTACTCAATGAAATAAACAAAAGAGGAACAACAGTTATAATGGTAACACATGCTCATGATTTGGTGACAAAATTTAATCATAGAGTACTTATTCTGGAAAACGGTACAATAACAGCCGACTACCCACCGGTAAAAAAACAAGTAGCGCAGGTAAATGGAGGAATGGCGTATGGCAGTAGGTAGTACGGGTTTTTTATTTAAAGAAGGTTTTAGAAATTTAAAAGAAAATAAGCTTATGTCTTTTGCAACAATAGGTATATTGACAGCATGTATGTTGCTTATAGGTCTAGCGGTGCTTTTTGGAATAAATGTAAAATCTGTAATGAAATATATACAAGATTTAAATGAAGTGGTTGTTTTTTTGCAAGATGATGTTACAGAAGAACAAACAAATAATATACACAATCTTTTGAAACAAAATGATAATATTATCAGTGTAGAATATATATCAAAAGAACAGGCTCTTAAAGATCAAATGGATTCAATGGGTGATAATTCTGATTTGTTTGCGGGACTTTTGGGTGACGATAACCCACTACCTGCATCGTTTAATATAAAAATCAAAGATCTGTCACGACTTACAGAAACAATAACAATGCTTGATAATACAACCGGTATATATTATGCAAAAGCCCCTACCGATATAGCGAATACGCTTATTGATATAAATACGGCTGTAACTGTGGGTAGTATGATAATGGTTGGAATATTATTTACGGTTTCGATTATTATTATCAATAATACAATAAAAGTAACTATATTTACACGAAGTAAAGAAATAAATGTTATGAAATATGTAGGCGCTTCTGATGCATTTATACGAATACCATTTTTTATAGAAGGTATTTCTATCGGACTTGTCTCAGGTATAATATCATATCTGTTGCTGTGGGGCGGATATAAATATATTTATAATTGGATAATCGGCTCGCAGTCAAGTTGGTTGCAACTGATAAGTGTTCATTTGATATCGTTTAATGATATTGCTCTGTATTTTTGTTTTGGGTGTCTTGGTTTTGGACTGCTGTTTGGTATTATGGGCAATATCTTTTTCTTGGGTAAATATTTAAAAGTTTAATGGTAATTAGATGTTTATTTTATATTTAGTTTGTTTAAAAGGAGAATAATAAAAATTCAATGAAGAGTTATATTAAAAAAATTTTTGCAATTCTATTAATTATCGGATTATTTACAACTATTTCACCAATTGGTGTTAATAATATTGCTTTTGCATCTTCTACACAAAATACACTGGATCAGCTTAACAAAGAGTTTGCAGAACTTGAAAAGCAACAAAAAGCTTTGCAAAATAAAATAGAAAATGCAAAAAATGAAAAAGAAAAACAAGTTGCTATTAAAAACAAAACCGAAAATGATATAAAAATACTGAAAGCACAGATAAATATTTTGACACAGACAAAAATACTTATGTCTGAACAACTGGCTGAAAAAGAAATTGAAGTAAATGCTATTCAAAAAGAAATAGATGGAAATTTGTCCCTTTTTAAAGATAGATTTCGTGCAATGTACATTAATGACAGTTCAAGTATGTTGGGACTTGTTCTTGGTGCAGATTCTTATTATGACTATCTTACAAAGACAGAAATAGCCGTAAGAATAGCTAATCATGATAAGGAATTAATGGAAGATCTCAAAGAGAAAAAAGCAGAACTTACAAAAATACAAGCAGAACTTGACGAAACATCAAAGTCACTTGTTAATACTCAAAGTTCCATCGAGGCAAAAAGTGACCAACTGGATACTATATTGTCAAAAACAAACTCACAAATATATAATTTGGAGCAAATGGAAAAAGATTTTATAGCAAACGAAAAGCAACTGAAACAGCAAATGAAAGAGATGCAAAGTGAAATAGATGAAGTTTTTAAAAAGTTGGAAGAGGAGAAAAAACAACAACAAATAGGTGAAAGTGAATATGTTGGCGGTGGTTTTGCCTATCCGGTTGCCAAATTTGCCAATAGAAAAATTACTTCATATTATGGTTGGCGTTTTGGTGGCAGAGATTTCCATACAGGTATAGATATAGCTGGTGCAGGCGTAAACGGTAGACCGGTTCAGGCTTCAAATGCCGGTACAGTAATATTTGTAAAGACAAGTTATGTATATAACAAGGGTTATGGTAAATATGTAATAGTTGACCATGGTGGCGGTTATACAACACTATACGGACATATGCAGTCAATAGCTGTGCAAAAAGGTCAAAAGTTAAGAAAAGGTGATGTAATAGGTTATGTTGGCAGCACAGGTTGGTCAACAGGTCCTCATCTTCACTTTGAAATACGAAAGGACAATAAACACACCAACCCGCTTAACTATCTGCCACCAATGACTTGACATAACCCAATCTTACCAAAATAGGAGTATACAATGAATAAAAAAATATCACTTGGTGCAGCTATTGCATATATGGCAATAGTGGCTGCTATAACTTTTTCAATAACAAAAATTTATAGTATGAACAGCTTTAATGCAATGATGGAAAATATAAATCAAAGAGAGAATAATTTTGAGAAAATCTCAGAAGTAGATAGACTTGTTCGTGAAAACTTTTATGGTAATATTGACACAGAATCAGTAAACTATGCGACTGTAAAAGGACTTATAGAGGGTTTGAATGATAAAAATTCATATTATATGACACAGCAGGAATATGAACTCTTTAAAAGTGCGGATACAGGTAGATATGTAGGTATTGGTGTAGTTGTAGAAAGATCTGACGAAGGATATATAAAGGTGATGGAAGTATATCCTGAGTCTTCTGCGGCGCTTGCAGGTGTAAAAGTCGGTGATATATTTGTAAGTGTAAACGATGTGCCTGTAAATGCGGAAAATTATACACAACTTGCCAAAAGTTTGGTTGGTGAAGCAGGTACAAAAGTTAAGCTTGTCAGACGTGTGAATAACGAAGAAGATATACTGAATATTGTTAGACGTGATATTGATATTCCAACAGTAAAATATAAAGTAATAGGCGAAGGTGTTGGATATATTTCGTTTGATGATATAAAAGTGGGTACAGCACATCAATTAGAAAAAGCAATCAAAACAATGCAAGATGAAAAAGCCACTTCTTTGGTTTTGGACTTGCGTGACATACAAACAGATAACGAAAAATATATTGTATCAATGCTACAAGTGATTATGCCACAGGGAAATGTTGCGAACAGAGTATACAAAAATGGTAAAGTTGTAAGCTTGGGTAAGGCGACAACAAAAGGTATTACTATGCCGATAACATTACTGATAAACGAAAGAACAAGCGGAACAATAGAACTTTTTGCAGAGGCACTACACGGTATACCAAACTGTAAAATTGTAGGTACACGAACAGCCGGAAATGGTCTTGCCAAAGAAGTTATTAAAATTTCAGATGGTTCGGCGATGATACTTACAACATCTGTTTATGAAACAAATACAGGTGCGGTATATAATAATAAAGGTGTTATGCCGGATTTTGCAGTTGTAATGGATGTTGACGAGACTCAAAAAGATACAGTTTATGGAAATATAGACATAGATACTCAGCTTAGAAAAGCTTATGATATTTCGCTTGCATTTGCAAAAACACAAGAAGTAAGCGATAATGTGAATAATTAATTTTTAATGATACATCTTACTTGTATTTTAAGTGAGATGTATTATTTTTATAATAATACATAATAATACATATTGTTTAATTTTGAAAAAGCTGTTATAATTGCTATGAATACTTAAATAAAAAAACTATTGTATAAAAATAAAAAATAAATATTAATAATAATTGGAGGAAAATAATGATAAATGTAACTGATGTTAGCTTGATGTTTGGCGGAACAAAACTATTTGCAGGTGCAACTCTGAAATTTATGCCTGGTAACTGCTATGGTGTTGTAGGTGCAAACGGTGCAGGTAAATCTACTTTTTTGAAAATTTTGTCAGGAGAACTTGAACCAACTACCGGTACTGTCGAAATACCTGCAGGAAACAGAATGTCTGTACTAAAACAAGACCAATTTAAATATGATGAATATCCTGTACTTGATACAGTAATTATGGGTAATTTGCGTCTATATGAAATAATGAAGCAAAAAGAAGATCTTTACGCAAAAGAAGACTTTACAGAAGAAGATGGAAATCTTGCAGCAGAACTTGAAGGTGAATTTGCCGAACTAAACGGTTGGGAAGCTGAAAGTGACGCGGCAAAATTACTACAAGGACTTGGACTTGGCGATGAATATCATTATTTGCAAATGTCTGACCTAAAAGGCGGCGAAAAAGTAAAGGTATTACTTGCACAAGCACTTTTTGGTCAACCTGATATACTACTTATGGACGAGCCTACAAATAACCTTGATTTTGAATCAGTTGACTGGCTTGAAAATTATTTACAAGACTTCCCAGGGACACTTATAGTTGTATCCCATGACAGACACTTTTTGAATACTATATGTACACATACAGTGGATATTGACTTTAATCAAGTTAAACTATATGTTGGTAACTATGACTTCTGGTACGAGTCAAGCCAACTAATGCAAAGACTGCTTAATGACCAAAAGAAAAAGAGAGAAGATAAAATTAAAGAATTACAGAGCTTTATTCAACGCTTTGCCGCAAATAAGTCAAAATCCAAACAGGCAACAAGCAGACGTAAATTAATTGATAAATTGACAATAGAAGAAATGCCTGCATCTTCACGTAAATACCCTTATGTTGCGTTTTCACCTGAGAGAGAAGCAGGTAAGGATATTTTGTCTGTTGATGGAATTTCAAAGACAGTTGATGGTGTAAAAGTTCTTGATAATGTAACATTTACAATAAACAAGAATGACAAAGTTGCATTTGTAGGTAACGAAATAGCCGCTACTACTCTGTTTAAAATACTTAGCGGTGAGCTTGAACCAGATGAGGGAACATATAAATGGGGTGTAACAACTACACAATCATACTTCCCAAAAGATAACGGTGCTTATTTTAATGACAGTGAACTATCTATTCTACAATGGTTCTCACAATTTACAAATGATGAGACAGAGTCATATATGCGTGGATTCTTGGGCAGAATGTTATTCTCAGGTGATGATGTTTATAAACAAGTTAAGGTACTTTCAGGTGGTGAGAAAGTACGTTGTATGCTATCAAGAATGATGCTTTCAAATGCAAATGTAATAATGCTTGACCAACCTACAAACCATCTTGATTTGGAATCTATTACATCAGTAAACACAGGACTTTCTGAGTTCTCCGGTACTGTACTGTTTACATCACACGACCACGAGTTTGTACAAACAATAGCAAACAGAGTCATAGAACTTGGTGGCGAATATGTTGTTGACAGACTTTCTACTTTTGATGAATATTTGGAGTGGAAAAAAGCACAAAACAAATAATCAAGTTTTAAACGAAAATTTTAATTTTAAATAAAATCCTTTCTCTATGTTGTGTTACAATAATTTTTTAGAGAAAGGATTTTTGTTATCTAGGAGTATGGTATGATAAAAATAGCTTTTTTTGATATTGACGGAACTCTTATTACTTTTAATGATATGATAATGCCTGAGAGGACAAAATAGGCACTGAATGAACTACATAAAATGAAATAAAAGTTTTTATATCCACAAGTTGTTCCTTTAAAGATACATTATTTATAAAAAACATTTTCAATCTTGACGGAATAGTGTGCTCAACGGGACAATATTGTATTGACAATAATGGTAAGGAAATACATAAATTGTTAATATCGAAAGAATCAATAAAGAAAATGTGCGACTATGTAAAATTAACAAACGAAAGAGTGGAATTTGTAATAATGAAGCGAGATTTATATTGGATAATGGTAGCATAGAACAAAATACTGATATAATTTATTTGATGGAACAAGAACTTATAGAAACTGAAATAATTCAGGTTAAAATTATTTAATGAGCCACAATATGACAAAAATTTTAAGGACTACTCCTATAAATGTCAAATAACTTGCTGGGTGAATAGTTTTGCTGATGTATATCCCGAAAACGGCGGAAAACATATGGGTACACAAAAAGTATTGGATTATTATGGATTGTCAAAAAATGAAGCAATAGCTTTTGGCGATGGCTGCAATGATGTTTCTATATTGGAATATCTGCCAAATTTTGTTGCTATGGGAAACGCAAAAGGAGATGTCAAAAATTCGGCTAAATTTGTAACAAAGGATATTTTTAATGATGGAATATACTACGTGTTTAAAACTTTAAATATAATTTGATTTTTTTGTATTATTTTTTGTATATTTGTCGAATTTTAATAAAATAATACTTTTGTTAATGTTTTTATAAAAATATATTGACATTTTACATAAATATGATATATTTTATAGGCTAACAGAAATCTTTAACTGCGTAGCGCATCTGTTGTTTGATTATTTTTAAGTCAAGCAGATTATAATAATATTTGAAGTGTTATTATAATTGTAAAAACAGTAGCAGAGTATGCCCATCTGAGAAGTATATTCTTTATACTTCGTCATACACGTTAAATTTTATTTTGGTTTTGCTTTGTAACTGATACTTTTTGTATTGGGGCTATTATTTCCGATAGCTTAGAGTATAGATTATAATAAACACTGTGTATGTAAAGACCTTTTGCGGGGAACGGTGCAATAGCTGCTACGGCAGGAGGGAAACCTGCACAGACAAGTATTTTTCAGCTTGTCGAAACCGCAAAGGGGGATGCAATATATGGAAAACAAAATAATTGTAAAACTGCAAAATATTGCAGTGGACTATGATGGCGAGAGAATTCTCAATAATATCAATCTTGACATCATGGACAAAGAATTCATCACTTTTTTAGGACCATCGGGCTGTGGTAAGACAACAACGCTTAGAATAATAGGCGGTTTTCAGGCTCCGGTCGAGGGTGATGTTTTTTTTGACGGTAAGAGAATTAATGACTTGCCGCCATACAAAAGACAGGTAAATACAGTGTTTCAGAGATATGCTCTGTTTCCTCATCTAAATGTATATGAAAATGTTGAATTTGGTCTAAAAATCAGTAAACTACCTGAAAAAGAACGTCATATACGTGTACTGGAAGCACTTGAACTTGTAAACCTGAAAAATTATGACAAACGTCGTATCAACCAACTTTCAGGTGGTCAGCAACAACGTATTGCAATAGCTCGTGCTATTGTCAATCGTCCCAAAGTACTACTGCTTGATGAACCACTGGGAGCTTTGGACTTAAAATTGCGTAAAGAAATGCAAACCGAACTTAAACGTATTCAACAAAGTTTGGGTATCACATTTGTCTATGTAACACACGACCAAGAGGAAGCTTTAACAATGTCCGACAGAGTGGTTGTTATGAAAGATGGCGATATTTTGCAAATCGGTACACCGCAAGATATATATAATGAACCTGTAAACGCATTTGTTGCGGACTTTATAGGTGAAAGCAATATTATAGATGGACTAATGCACAAAGATTATTTGGTAGAGTTTTGCAATGACTACTTTGACTGTGTTGATAAAGGTTTTAAACCAATGGAACAAGTGCAGGTTGTTATTCGTCCGGAGGATATAAAAATAGTGAAACCGGAAGGAGCAAAACTATCCGGACTTGTTGAGTCAATAACATTTAAAGGTGTGCATTACGAAATTGTCGTAAATTCACTGAGCCATAATTGGATAATACACTCTACTCAATTTGTCGAAGTTGGTTCGCTTATTGGAATGGAGGTTACACCGGAAGACATACACATTATGAAAAGAATGGAGGAAGAATAAATGAAAAAATCCTCACTTTTTTCTTTGCCATATATTGTATGGTCATTTATATTTGTTGTAATTCCTATGTTACTTGTAATTGTATTCGCTTTTACAACAACTGACGGACAATTTACAATAGCGAATATTTCTCAGGTAAGTGATTATACACCTGTTTTTGTTCGTTCTATTTGGCTTGCCTTTATAGCAACTGTTATATGCCTTATCTTAGGTTATCCTATGGCGTTTATAATGAGCAGAGCTCTGTCATATAACAGACGTACACTTGTAATGCTTATAATGCTTCCTATGTGGATAAACTTTTTATTGCGTACATTTGCATGGATGACTTTGCTTGAAAATAATGGTGTAATAAACAGTTTGATAACTTTGTTGGGATTTAAACCGTTGCGAATGATAAATACGCAGGGTGCCGTTATTTTGGGTATGGTGTATAACTATCTTCCATTTATGATAATGCCACTTTATTCTGTTATGACAAAAATCGATAACAGTGTTATAGAGGCGGCACAAGATTTGGGTGCAAACTCAATTAATACATTTGTACGTGTTATTATTCCGCTAAGTTTACCGGGAATAACAACAGGAATAACAATGGTATTTATTCCTGCAATCAGTACTTTTATTATTTCGCGTATGTTGGGCGGTGGCTCAAATATGCTTATAGGTGACCTTATTGATACTAAATTCTTGGGTAATGCCTACAATCCAAACTTAGGTTCCGCTATTTCACTTGTTCTTATGGTATTTGTACTGTTATTTATGAGTGTGCTTAACCAGTTTGATACTTCCGAAGAAAAGGAAGGTATGGTAGTATGACACAGAATAAATGGTATAAAAAATTATATATAAGTACAATACTTGCATTTTTATATATGCCGATAGCTGTACTTATTATATATAGCTTTAATGGTTCAAAATCCCGTACAGTGTGGGCAGGTTTTTCTTTTAAATGGTATATAGAGCTATTTCAAGATAAACTTATTATGCACTCACTTTTAAATACACTCATAGTTGGATTAATCGCATCTGTTCTTGCGACTATCCTTGGAACAGCAGCCGCTGTCGGTATTCATGCATATCGTAACAAGGTTTTGCGTTCCACTGTTATGAATATAACATATATGCCTATATTAAACCCTGAAATTGTTATGGGTGTATCACTGCTCCTTTTGTTTGTGTATGCAAAGGAACAAATGCATGTGCCTGTTGAACTTGGTTTAATTACATTAATTATAGCACACGTTACATTTTGTACTCCTTATGTAATACTGAATGTTTTGCCGAAACTTCGTCAAATGGATAAAAATACTTATGAAGCAGCTATGGACTTGGGTTGTAACCCTTTTCAAGCATTTTTTAAGGTAGTAGTTCCCGAAATTATGCCCGGTATAGTTACAGGTTTTCTACTTGCACTTACCTACTCAATAGATGATTTTATAATATCATACTTTGTAAGCAGTGGTGCTACTCAAACACTTCCTGTTACTATCGGTTCAATGGTTCGTAAGAGAATAAGTCCAAAGATAAACGCACTTTCAACAATAATCTTTGTTGTTGTATTGGTAGTTTTGCTTATTGTAAACTTTGTAGGAGCAGAAAAAGAAAAAGCCTCCATGAAAAAAGTTAAAGGAGGATCTTTTCGATGAAAAAATTTAGTTTAATTCTTACTTTTATTATATTGTTTACTTTTTTAACTATTCCTGCCTATGCGGCTGAATATACAGATGATATGGCAACACACCCTTTTGATATGGATTATTATACAAAATATAAAGGGAAAGATTTAACACTGAATGTCTATAACTGGGGTGAATATATCTCAGATGGTTCTGACGGTACACTAAACATTAATGAAGCTTTTGAAAAGCTGACAGGTATAAAGGTGGTATATTCCACTTTTGATACAAATGAGTCTCTTTATGCAAAGTTAAAAACAGGTGGTAGCAGTTATGATGTTATTATACCATCTGACTATATGATTTCAAGAATGATAGACGAGGGACTTATACAGCCAATTAATTTTGATAATGTACCGAACTTTAAATATATCGATAAGGCTTATATAAATCCGTCATACGATTCGGAAAACAAGTATTCTATTCCATATACTTGGGGTACGGTTGGTCTTATCTATAATACAGAATTGATTGATGAGAATGAAGAAATAGATTCTTGGTCTGTTATGTGGAGTGAAGCATATAGAGATAATATATTGATGTTCGGTAATTCAAAAGATGCTTATGCGATTGCTTTTAAGATGTTGGGCTATCCGATAAATGCCGAAAGTGAAGAACAAATAGAAAAGGCAACAGAACTTTTAAAAGAGCAAAAACCACTCTTACAAGCCTATGTTATGGATGAAATATTTGATAAAATGACAGGTGAAGAGGCAGTTATTGCGCCGTACTATGCAGGTGATGCACTTACAATGATAAGTGATAATCCAAAACTTAACTTTGTTATACCAAAGGAAGGCTCAAACATATTCACTGATGCTATGTGCATACCAACAAATGCAAAAAACAAAGAACTTGCGGAAATGTATATTAACTTTATGCTTGAACCGCCTGTTGGACTTGCAAATATTGAATATATAGGTTATTCAACAGCAAATACAGCTGTATTTGACTTGCTCGATGATGAAATAAAAAATAATCACGTAGCTTATCCTGATAGAGAAGTGTTGGCAAATTGTGAGTATTTTTATCATCTAGATCCAAAACTTGCAGCTTTAATGGACGAAAAGTGGACAGAAGTACTTACTTCTGATGAACATTATAATGAGTTATTAATGCCTATGCTACTTGTATTTTGTGTTGTATTGAGTATAACACTGAATGTTGTAAGAAGTATTCGCAAAAAGAAAAATCAATAAAATTCAGCGAGCAGATTAAACATATTGTTTATCTGCTCCTTTTTTGTGTAGTATGTATTAGTTTCAGAAAAATTTTAATATATATGTATTATGTACTTTTATTTTTATAGGGGTGTGTAGTATATGTATATTGAAGTTTTAAAAAATGCTATGGGAAACATTTTTTCATTGGCACTGCATGTATTAAATTCAAATACTTTTCCAAAACCGCTGTCGTATGAAAAAGAACAAGAATATTTTAAAAAAATGAGTCAAGGTGACGTAGATGCAAAAAATAAATTGATAGAACATAATCTAAGACTTGTAACACATATTATTAAGAAATATTATTCTACTGCAAGTGATCATGATGATTTGGTATCGATAGGCACAATAGGACTGATAAAAGCTGTGACAACATTTGATTATACAAAAGGAACAAAATTTGCTACATATGCAAGCAGATGTATAGAAAATGAAATACTTATGACATTTCGTAAAAAGAAAAAAGAGAATGGTAATATTTTATTAAATGATCCTATTGATACGGATAGTGAGGGAAATAGTCTGACATTACTTGATACTATTACGGAAAATGATGATATTTTAGATAATTATATAAATAAAACAATGACAGAAAATTTATATGTGGCAATAAATAAAAAATTGACAGGAAGAGAAAAAAACATAATAATGCTTAGATATGGTTTAAACGACAGTGTTCCACTCACACAAATGGAAGTTGCACAAAAACTTGATATAAGCAGAAGTTATGTAAGCAGAATAGAAAAAAAGGCTCTTTTAAAATTGCGTGAAGAATTTGCTCAATGGTAAAAAACATAGTGTGTTATTTGTTTTTTACATTGACTTTATATGTTTTATGTGGTATAATATTACTGCAGTTGCTACTATGGCTCAGGAGGCAGAGCACGTCCTTGGTAAGGACGAGGTCACGAGTTCGAATCTCGTTAGTAGCTCCAAAAAAGCTGTAAACTTCGTGTACAACGCTGTTTACAGCTTTTTGTTTTTTTATGAGTTCTAAAAAATTGCTATAAATAGTTATAAAAATATTTTTATTTCGTACACTACAACGTACATTTTTTAGAAAAAATTTTGTTGTTAAAACAATATTACACAAATCTCCTTAACACAGCTTGTATATCTTGTAAAAGCTGTGTTTTTTTCTTTTTCCGCATCTTTCCTTTTGTTTTTTTCTTTTTCATACATAGACTTATAATCTATATCAGATGTCTTGTTTATTTCTTGTTTGATAAAAGCATCTGTAAAGCCTGCTGCTTTTACTTCATGTAAAAAGTTTTCGGCATTTTCTTTTAAAGAATAAGCTCCAACTTGTATACGATATATTGAATTACTTTCAGGGTTAAGTCTGCCAGTAACTTCTGCTGCCAAATCTCCCAATCTGTTATATAACCAGTCACCTGGGCAAGCTTTGTTCGCAAACCAACGGTGAACTGTTATAAGCATTTCATTTTCTTTCGGAATATATGAAAGAGTTTTATCTTTGTCGGCAAACCACAAAAGTTTATTTTTGCCGTTGCGTTTACAGATATCAACACACAGATTTATAAGACTGTTATATACTTTATCATTCATAGTATACGGTTCAGTTGTGTCTGATGCGCATTCAATGGTAATTGCTTTGTGGTCGTTATTTGCACTAGAAGAACACCATGATCGGTCTTTTTCGTCTACATACATACCAATTCTACCGTCAGAACCAATGCCATAATTTGAAGATACCTGACGTGTAGGAGATGAAAACATATTTCCGATAGTTTCCACTGAACATTGCCCTACTACACAGTGTGGTGTAATTCGGTCAATTTGATTGACTCGTGGACTGTTTTTGTTTGGTGAAATATTTGTATATGATACCAAAGGTGAATTACTCATCTTAAAAATCTCCTTAAAATCTTTTCGGCTTATTATATGTAAGCGCCTGTCTGCTGTCGCCTATGCCCTCAGTTGTCGGGTCATTGACCACACCGAGAATTACCAAAACCACAAAAACAG
>JAHHTR010000051.1 GCA_020024515.1 Angelakisella sp. | reverse complement strand
TAAAAAACCGCCCTGCCAACGCAGGACGGTGAAATGTCATTTGCGATAGACGGTGCACAAACACCGTCTATCGTTTTTTTGGTGGGCCAAACAGGAAGAAATACGAACCTCTTTATTTATCCGGGAGGGATTGGCATTACAGCCGTTTTTGAAAAAAGGAAAGGTGCAAAATAATATTAAAGGACAAATTAGCTGTTCGCTGTAAAGGTTAAGTTAAAACGAAAGTAAAAGGGAGCCGTCAACACACTGTATGTGTTGACGGTTTTCGTTTGTCCCCTAAGGGACATAGAGCCTGCTTTTTACGTAGTCAAGTGCTTTCGCGGCATATCCTCGCTGTGCTCCGGTATTCCACGATCACTTGACAACGAAAAAATTCAGGCTCGTTAGCAAATCACGGACGAAACGAAAAATTTAATCCACCAGATTAGATTTGAATTTTGGAAAGTGAGGAAACAAACATGAAAGAAACTGTTAAAACAAGCAGAACCGCCGGGTATCTTGAGAAAATTTTCCGATCTCTGAACAAAAAATATTTTGACGGACAGTTGGAAGAACCAATTATCACCATTCAGAGCACGCCCCGCGCATACGGCCATGTAACCGTTGCCAAATCGTGGCGCAAAGGCGAAGAACACCGGCACGAGTTAAACATTGGAGCCGGAACCCTTGACCGCCCGATTGAAAATGTAGTTGCCACCGTTTTACACGAATGTGTACACCTTTGGAATATGCAGCAGGGGGTTCAGGATTGCAGCCGGGGCGGCGCATACCACAATAAAAAATTCCGGGATGCAGCCACCGCACGGGATTTGAAAATCAGCTATGATGCTAAAATTGGTTGGAGCATTACAGAACCAACTGAGGCCCTTTGCGATTTCATCATTGAACAGGGCTGGACGGATATTTCTATGAATCGTATTGAATGGAGTTACACCCCGCGCGGAACCGGTACAGGTAGCGGAGTAGGAACCCCCACAACTGGAACCACGCCGCCAACGAAAAACGGACACACAAGAAAATATAGGTGTCCTTGCTGCGGTAATAGCGTGCGTGCAACAAAGAAAGTGCATATTGCGTGCTTAGATTGTGGATTCTCTATGGTACAAGTATAAAAAGATTCCGGATGCATTGCATCCGGGATCTTTTTGGAACAGAAATCTAAGATTTAGATTTGAGATTTTAAGTTTGTTGGCGTGATGAAATTGAATACCAAACACACGATTATTGTTTTTTTTAGTTTGCATGATATAATGAAAATAGGAAAATCCAGAAAGAGGAATAAAATGGACAGTTTTGGTGTTTATATCACTCCAGTAGAGAACACAACAGACAGCAACACGAATGATGCACGGTTAAAACTGCATGTGAATCTATGGGAATTAAGCAACGAAAAATGCTTTATTGATTTTGGTATTTGGGTCATGAACCCCGAAGCCCTTAAGAATATTATTTTCACGGTTCCGTTCGCGGTGAAAAGAAACGATTTTGAGGATTTAATTCCTTTAATGTCTGACAATATAAGTCTTAATAATCTCATTTTTAATCGTGATGCAACAGTAACTTCAAGTTCTGGACAGGGTAAAAACAGAGACAAATTATGCACCTTGAAGATTGAGACTTCTGGCGGTTATGAGCAGGCGGTTCTTTGTCCAATTTCTTTTGAAAACGTAAAAGCTCATGAAAAAATCGAAGACTCGGAAGAGTTCACATTAATTGATATCAATGTTAAGACACAGATGGAGCTTTTAAAATCTTCTGGAGAAGATGCTGGAGGAGCAGGAGCTAAAAAAAATCTTTATTTTCGATTCAGACTGAAAAGCCCGGTTTTGGAGACTGTGCTATTATCGCCGGTTGAACAAAAGCGCTACGGATTTGAGAGTGCTTTTGCCCAAACTGAAATTATCGACTTTAAAGTCAATGAAATAAGAAATATCGATATGAAAATGAAACCGGAACTTCCAGCGGAGAGCGATTTCGCTAAGTTTGAACGTGTCGATTTTTTCATTATGGAACCAGCCGCAAATGAAGTCATTTGTATTGGTAAAAATGCAGAATGTCGCAATCTTGAAGAAGAGTGGAATAAATATTTGAAACTGGATAGTCCAATTTCACACATGCTTGCATATCAATGGACTAAGAAAGGTAGTAATAATAACGCAGACAAGCAAATAGATCCTTTTACAAGCTATAGCCAATTGGTAAAGGTAACCTATTCCAAAACTAACTGGAAGATTTTAGGCAGTTACTGTCTTGTTGTTATAGTATTATCTATTGTTGCTAATATTATATATGATCAAAACTTTGGTATAACGTTGATAAAATCATTGATGTCTTCACTATTTAAAGCCATAGCGACTTTTTTTGAATGTGCATCAGCGTTCTTTGCAAGTCTTTAGTCGTTGGCAATCAAGCGTTGACTTGCAAAAGAGCTAAATTTATGATATAATAATTTAATTACAAAGGAGGGCTGAGCGATGTTGATAAACAATATTGATTGTTCAGATGTCCAATATGTGTCCTTCTCTAATCTTTTGAAGCCTGAACAAATTTTTTATCGGGAAGCAATTTTTAATTTTCTTTGGAGATTAACTTTTGAGTATGCAGGCTTTCGTAAGTGGTATAACCAGCTGTTTTCTGATGATTCCACGCTGAACCGTGATCGTGAAATCATTATTTGTCTATTTCACAATCGCATCGCGGGTGTTTCCATTCTTAAAAATAGCAAAGATGAAAAAAAAATCTGTACATTGCGTGTTGCAAAAGAATTTCAAAAGAATGGTATTGGAAAAAACTTAATTATTAAAAGTATGGACTGGCTGGAAACAGATACTCCTTTAATTACGGTGCACAGTTCTAAAGCGTATCAATTTGAGAAATTGTTTAGGTACTTTGGATTTAAACAGGAATCTATGTATAAAGGATACTATTCTTTGTTTAGTACGGAAATTGCTTACAATGGAGTCCTTCCAGATGCAGCTATTAGTCTGCCTCAGTTATTAGTAACGGATATGAGGGCTTTCATTGCATATCACGTTCAACGAGGACACTATACTCCCGATGAACTATTTAATATGTATTTGCAACATTTTTGCGAATGCTTCGCAATCTAAAACATAAGAAGTATACAGTTCTTGGACGGATGCTATAAAACCTCATGAGAGGAAATGGCATCCGTTTTTTTGATTCTAACGAACACACATATCTGGAAAGGTGTAGCAAGATGGAAAAATTACTGATATCGATACAACCATCCTATATTCAAAAAATTTTAAGTGGAAGCAAAAGATGTGAATATAGAACTCGATTATGCACACGTCCCATAAATACGATACTCCTCTACGCAACAAGTCCCATAAAAGCTATTGTGGGAGAAGCATCGATCAAAGGGGTGTTGTCCTTACCACCAGATATGTTATGGGCTCAAACCTCTGATTTTGGTGGGATTGATTATGCTTCCTATAAAAAATATTTTTTTAATCGGAATATAGCCAACGCTTATATTCTTGAAAATGTACAAGTTTTCAAAAATAGTGTTCCACTCAAAGACATCGGAATAAAGGCACCGCCACAGTCGTACATGTATATTACAGAACAACAGTATTCTATAATCTGCAATTATCAGAAATAAGAGATTTTTTGTTAAAAGAATCGTATTCTGTGTGTTTTTGCTATCCTAGCAATCAGTGAGATGCCTGTATAAGGTTGTAAAACTACTTGTTTGAGCTGTGGACATCCGATAAAAAGGGTATAAAAGGCTCCCAGATGCAAATGCATTTGGGAGCTTTTTATTTTAAGAAAAAATTTGGTTGATGGATTAAAATCAAAAAACAGCCTTGGGATAAAAGAAAAAAGATTAAAGAACCGTCCCTATTAAATACCCTTTTGTTGTCCATAGTTTTCCAGTAGCAAAACAAAAAAATCCCACGCTGTTTTTCAGCGTGGGAAAGTTTTTTTTATTCTCCGCGTTCACCAAAAATCTGGTCATCCATACTGCCTGTTTCGTTCGGGTCAGTGATGATATCTCCATCATTGCCGGAAGGCTTGCCGATTTCAGCGTGCCAACCCTCATCCGGTGCAGGAGCAGGAGCAGGAGCGGGTGCAGGAGCGGGAGGAGTTACAGGCTTCTCGGGAGCGGGCGCAGGAGGAGCCGGAGGAGTAGTAGGTGCGGGCTTTTCAGGCTGAGCAGGTGCGGGAGCAGGCTTCTCAGGAGCAGGGTTTACAGGTTTTTCTGCAGGCTTTTCTGCAGGCTTATTGTTTCCACCGTTGTTACCGTTGCCAGAGGCAGTACCGCTGGTCGGTTTGTCGTTTTTCTCAGAAGGCTTCTTGGTAGGAGAAGTGTCCTTGGAAGGGGTATTATCCTTTTCGGGAGCCTTGTCGGGAGCTTTTTCAGGGGTCTTTTCGGGAGTAGGAGATTCTGCTTCTTCAACCACGACCTTGATAACCTTGGTCACATCGCCAGTCTTAATGGTGATGTTGGTCTCACCTGCTGCGAGGGCTTCCAACTTGCCGTCAACGACCTTTACGATAGGCTCAGTACCTTCATCAACTTCGTCAACGATGAACTGGATTTCATCAGCCTTTGCAGTTTCGGGGAGCAGGTTGTAAACGATGGGAACTTCCTTATCCCCTACGACCATGGTGATGTCATCAGACTGGATTTCGGTGACCGGTTCGAAAGCCGCCGTACTTACGGATTCGTCCGTCTTTTCGTTGGTTTGTTTCGGTCCGCAGGCTACCAGCATCAAGGTCAGCGCCGCCGCAATCGCTGCAATGATGAAAATTTGTTTCTTTTTCATTTTTTGTAGCATCCTTTCTCTTTGGGGGTTCCCGCGCCGGTTAATTGATACCCGGCGCTTTTTGATTTTTTGTGAGTTTATTTGTCATGTGTACATCAAAACCAGTGTTGTTTGTGAAAGCACATGATTATAAACACTGCTATGGAAAATTATACTATTGATTCTTTGCAAAAACAAGTGTTCTCTGTGTAGAACACATTAAAAAGTCATTTCGGGTACACTATCCATAAACGAATGAAACCCGAGGTGAAGAATGTGAACGCACAGCAGGCAGTAGCGGAACGAATCCGGGAATTGCTGGCAGAAAGCGGAATGGCTCTAAACAAGCTCTCCATTGAAAGCGGTGTTGCAAAAAGTGTGCTTCACGGTACATTGGTCGGGAATCCCCCAAGAGTTCAAAACACTTCTATCCGCACGATTCAAAAAATTTGTCAGGTCTTTGGTATTACTTTGCGTGATTTTTTTGATACAGAGCTTTTCGACAATCTTGAAAATGAAGATGAAAAATAGAGTGAGGACGGCCTAAAGCAAAAGCCATCCTCACTTTTTTACATTAAATAGCGTCTGATCTCACCACGGGGGATGCCGGTAAGCCGTGCGGCGCGAGCCACGGACACCCCTTCTTCCATGCACAGCCTGCGGAAAATACGGCGGCGGGAATCTTCATTTTGATGTACAACCTGCGAGATTTCCAATCCGGAAATTTTCTTCAATGCGCAAATCGCCTGTTCATCGGTCGGCTTAAAAGATTCTCCTTCCAGCGATTTGGGACTTTCTTCTGTTTCCCGATGCCATTTTTCGTACCATTCAAGACGATGCAGCTGCAATGCATACTTGATGTGTACTTTACAAAACTGACCGGGATTTTTGAAATAATCACAATAGCTGCTCCACGGATAATCTTCCGGATTTTTGCACATTCCGGCAGCTACCGGGTTCTGGTGAATATACCGGAGCACTCGGCAGAAGTAGCGGCCGCTTTCAACAGGCTGGCTTTTGTACCGATCTTGAAAAAGCGGCCCCACACGCTGAAACCGACCGTTGAAGTAAGCGACATAACGGATGCCAAGCCGTTTTACGGCGGTTTTCATTTCTGTGATATCAGAGGGGACTGTTTTAATCAGGAGATGAACATGATTTCCCATCAAACAAAATGCGAGAATTTGAAATGCCTCGTTCTGCACGGAATCCAGAAGATTTAAAAATTTCACACAGTCCGCATCGTCAAAAAAAATCTGCTGCCGATTGATGCCACGCCAGATTACATGATAAACACCGCTTGCGGAAATTGCGCGAGGCTGGCGGGACATATCAGGAAACCTCCTTGCTGTAAAGCAATTCCTGAATCAAGATCGATGCATCTCCGCTCGTCAGGGTGGAAGCGTCAATCTCGTAATCAGGAGAAAGCCGATGAATCAAAGAGATCTGAGATTCAGATGCTTTTCCCTTTCCCCAATAGCTGCGCTGTTCCTTATCCCAAATATGACGATTATTTTTGTGCTTCTTTTCCAGATCAGTATAAACATAATCGAAAAGAAACTGCAGAGGCATCGGGCTTTTAGCGCATTTTTTGTTCCGTCTAAGATATGCGGTTCCATCCGAAAGCGGACGCGAGATGCGATAAACCACATTCGGAATGGCCAGCAAAAAGCCACCGTTCTTATTGGGAATCCAAGCAACATTGTGCATATCCGTTCCTATACCGTTTTCCATAATATCTATTCTCCTTTCTGTTCTTTGGTCTATCCAAGTTTTGGGAATTTGTTCTCCGGAAAGAATGGTCGGCTGCATTGCAGGAACCATGCCCTCAGGCTTTTTCTTTTCGGTATTGGGGTTGAGTTTTGGAAGGTCTTTTCCGATAAGTGTTGCTGCGGTACAAATCGGAACGGAGCTGATGCCAACCATATCAATAACAAGGCAGCTTTTTTTACCCGGATACATACGCAATCCGCGGCCTACGCATTGAGCATAAAGCCCAACATTTGTCCGCGCAATCGGACGCGCCATAATGATTGTCTCTGTACACGGCAAATCGGTTCCCTCTGTTAAAACCCCAAAATTCACCAAAACTTGAATAAATCCATCTTCAAATGCAGAAAGCCAGCGCCCTCGATCGGGTGTGCTGTTCAAAATTGTAGCAGCAAGTGTTTTTCCGGCTTTCTTATTGATGATCTCGGTAATATCTTTGGCCTCCCGAACACTTGCAGCATAAATGATCGTAGGCCCCCGCGCATATTTCTGAAAAACTTCGGCCACGCCTGCTGCAGTACCGGACATAATTCGCGCAACGTCTGAGGCGTTCAGCTCTCCATATTCGGTAATGCGAACCGATTCCATGGAATACTTTAAACGTACCTGCTGACATTCAATCGGGCAGAGATAATGGTTTTCAATGCCCCACAGCAAATTCCGTTCAAACACCAAATCTTCAAATACATTTCCCAAGCCGATTTTATCGCCGCGCTGAGCGGTTGCGGTAAAGCCGAAAACTTGTGCCGTATCGAAATGACTTAAAATTTTGCGGTAGGTCGGTGCAACTGCGTGATGTGCCTCGTCCACAATGATTGTGTCTACCTCACGGGGGTTATACCGATTCAAGCGTCCTTCCAAACTTTGAACAGATGCACTAATAACTTTGTTGTAACCAAAATCAGAGTGCTTCTTTCCAAGTTCGATACCGCACGGAATATCCGAAAGATATTTGAGCGGCTGTGTAACCAGTTCCTCTCGATGAGACAGAATCAAGCAGTTGTGATCGTCCTCCAATACTCTTTTCCGAATAAATTCATCGAATATAATGGTTTTGCCCAAACCGGTAGCAATTACCAGCAACGCGGAATGTCCTTCGTAATTGCACATGGTTTCCAATGCTTCTTCTTGATATGGGCGCAGTTCAATGTTGGGGCTGTCTCTGCTGTTTTGAAATGTGTACTTCAATTTTGACCTCCTTTATCAATGGTTGTAATAGTAAACCTGACAAATCCGGTTTTCACCGGTAGCGTCGCGGACGATGAATCGACCCGGAACAGCCGGAAGACTTGCAGCGCTGCCGTTATCGAGCACGACGGCGGAGCTTGTAATATCGGCCATTTTGCCGCAGATGCGGCCATCGAGGTTTGCCTTTAAAGAACCCGGAATACTGTCTACATCCGGACGCTGGGTTGCGATAATAAGATGCAGACCAGCGAACCGGCCAAGACGTATCAGGGTATTGGTCTTGTTGAGAATTTTTGCAATATTCTCTTTTTCTTCTTTGCTGCGGCCTTTCGTATCAAAGATAAGCGAAGCTTCATCAATGATGATTACGTGCCGGAACAGCTTTTCGGTGTGTTTCTTGTTATATTCGTGGAGATTTGTACAGCCTGCTTCACGGAAAAGCTCTTTCCGCTCATCCATAAGCTGGATTTTTTCATCCAGCAAGGTCAAAAGCTGCTGTTCATCGTAAATCAACCGGCAGCAGTTGTCGATGTCGTGATAATCAACGCCTTTGAAATCAACAATCGACACCCTTGCATCTTTCATTGCAGATTCCAAAGCCAACAGCTTCAGCAGCTGACTTTTGCCGCCGCCGGTTGCGGCCCCGACCAGCCAATGAGGGGTCTTTTCCAAATTGATTGTTACAGGCCCAATCAAAGATTCGCCGATTGCCAGCTGAAAATCTTCTTTGGGAAGGAGCTTGTACTCCCATTTAACACAATCCGGCAGTTTGATATTGCCGGGAAGAAAATACATACGAACTTCACGTTTGTCGTTTCCTTCTTCAAAATGATCAATACTGCAATTTAGTGCCGTTTCGACTTTTTGCTGCCATGTGGCTTCCCAGTCCTCAACAGGGAACCCTTTACAAAAAAAGGTTACACTTTGTGCATTGTGGTATTTTGCATCATTTGCCGTGGTGATTGTGCTGTATTCGATTGGAAGCGGAACCTCTCCCGCATGATTGACCATACCGATACGCAGCAGATCATCCATAAATTCTTTTGCGTGCGGATTCCAGCCCAGCTCGAAAATGCCCGCACCCACAAGAAATACAGCAATTACCATATTCATAATGGCTGTAATAATCAGAATGGTTTCATTGGTGATTCCACTCTGAAAAATCGAGAGCAGTGCAGAAATAATGCTGATTGCAAGCAAGATCACCAATGCGCTCAGAATCCAACTTCCACAAAGTCGATTCAGCTTGTGAAGACCCTGATAAAAAACGCGCAGATAATAGCGGTTCAGATTCTTCTTATACAGTCTAAATTTTGTGCTTTCCATTAAAACACCTCCTTAAAATAAATAATTCTTTCCGAATTTACGGATGAAGTCATCGGTGCTCCAACCAAAACGTGCCATAGCGGCGGTTTGAGCGGTACGCTTTAAACCATCCGATGTATCGCGATTGTGATGCACACCATAAGGCGGCTCGTTGTGGCACACATGGCAAAGGTGAACCGTCAAACCGAACTGTTCACTCTTTTTGCGCAGTGCACCGCCAAAAATATGGTGCTTTTCAAGATGTTGGACAGCACCGCAAAGAAAACACCGCGGCGGTTCTGAATCACTTTCCAAAATACTTTTCAAAAGCATCCCTCCTTTTTTTGAAATGTAAACATCAAAATGCCCGTATAGCCGTTAGCACAGCTTTTTGCATTAAAACGGCACGTCCTCCATTACATAATCAGAAGGAAGACCTTCCGGTTTGTATTCCAAGCCGAAGCTCTCGCAAATCTGACGTAATGCTTCTTCGGACGTATTCTGCTGTTCCTGTGCATATTCTTTAGTGATAGGATTTTCTTTGCTGCCACAAAACACATACTCACCGATTGATTCCTGATAGAAGAAAAGTTCCAATTCATCAAGTGTCATCCGCAGCATAATGCGGCAGCGTCGATACAACTGCTGTATAGGTTCATCCCGAAGGTTGATTCGATGAAAAAATTTTTCAATCGGTAATACAGTAGTTATAATGATTACCTTTGCATTGACCCAGCGATCGTGATAACGGGCACTTGCCGAGGAGGCTGTGTGATTATCCAGCAGCTTCAAAAGATCGGACAAGCTGAAATTTTCCGGACGTAAATCATCAAGAATAATTGCATCCTGTCCTTCGTAATCCTGCAAAGGGTCTCGGCTGGATGCCGAGATACAATAGGACAAATTGTTGTCCTCACAGTACTGTTTTGCGTATGTGGTTTTACCGCTTCCCGGAGAACCACATATATAGATTACCGTTGTATTCCTTTTGTTGCTGCTGTTTTTCATGAGGCCTTCCTGATACTCAAAAGCCTTTTCAATTTCCGATTTGCGTTCAATGTACATCTTTTGACTTACATGTTCATGAATGTTGTACCGTTTAATCAGGCCATTCTCTATGCCTTCAAGTATCATCCTAAACGTCTGATGTTCTGAACGCTTTTCTTCGCTTTTACGCCTTACCTCCTTCCAATCATATCCCGGTTTTGCTTTCACTTCTGAATCATCGTATTGATAACGGTCAGAAGCATTTCGATGTGTCAAATACGACAACGCACCGC
Source organism: Angelakisella sp. (assembly GCA_020024515.1). Lineage (GTDB taxonomy): Bacteria > Bacillota > Clostridia > Oscillospirales > Ruminococcaceae > Angelakisella. The sequence continues at coordinate 3,590 of JAHHTR010000051.1, read as the reverse complement.
CAATATCTGCAAACCTCTTTTGACCTGCCTTATATTGCTGTTTGATCTTGTTGACATATTGAGCAGCAACGCCAACGTAATTGCCAACAGTCGAAAACTTAACAGCATCGACAAGTTCAAGAACAATATGCACATGAGGTGCTTTGGGGTTGCCATCATCATCGACGTCTTTATCATGCAGGATATATGCCCAAGTACGAATATTGGGTTCCTGTTCAAGACGTGCTTCCAGTTCTGTCTGCCAGTTGTCAGGAAAGCCGGGAAGATATTCGATCTGTTGCACGATTTCACATTTTCTAATGGAACTTTTTGCCATACGAGTTACCACACTTCTACCTCAAACCTATTCCCTAATTAACAACCAGTCGGTTGGACAAGCCCAAACCGACTGGTGGGAATGTCTATGCAGAAGGCCGTTTTACATCAAATTTTGTCACCCAAAAAACTTTCTGTTTCTGCAGCGGTTGACCTTACCACACAGGTAAAATATTACTGCTGCAGAAACAGCGTTTTTGAGAAGAATAATGGTAATGCATCTACCACAGTTGATACTTTGTTGGTTTCCAATAAACACAATGAGTCAATCGTCACATGCGATAGAATCTACTTTTCCATAGCGGTTATAGTAAACTCGAATGTTATGTCCCATCAAAGCAGAAAGCTCAATTCCTTCGCGCTTCAATTTTGCATCGAACAGATACACACGCTCACATGCTTCGCCTACGCCTACACGTGTATCAATTTCGCGAGCCAGATAGACGTTATATCCGGTGATCGTATTTCCATCCTTGGTCACGAAATCTGCACGCTTATATCCCAGAAGTTTCATGTATTTCATCTCCTTTCAGATTGATACGATTGCTCGGATACTCTGTATTGGCGGAAGGTTTATTTGTCGTTAACCACTGTAAATACTCTGAATAGTGGCTTTCTACATAACGTTCGACGTCAACGGCGAATAACGAAGCTAACAGCACGACATCATTCTTTTTCATCTGATAACGTTGTGACAATGTTTTCGCCTTCTTCCAATTGTTGACAAAACCCGAGCAAGGGTTTATAATTCGGATAGACAGCTGATATTGAAAATATTCGCTGTCCATCCCACAAGACAATTAAATCACATTTTGTGGGAGAAGTATATGCCCAATGGATTTTAGGAAAAATGAAGAAATCCGCTGTCTATAAAGGCAGCGGACAAAAAGGAGAAATGATATTATGTTAGTTGCTTTTCAAAAGGATGAATTGGTGTTGTTTAAAGAGGGCACCGGTATCTGTGTGAAAGAGGTACAGCGGATGAGTGCGTGTGCGTTTATAATCGATTTTTTGAATCTAATGAGAGAGTATGCTGAGCCAATTTGCAGACAGTGTTTGCGGACAGAAGATGGAACATTAGAAAAAATGCTTACCTGTCATCCTCTGAATTTACTGAGTTCGTATATTACTATTTCGCTTAACCAGTTGCAAAATGTTTTTGGAGATATCGACTCTTTGATTCCTATTATAGATGGGGAACTTACAAAGAAATATATACTCACCACTACAGATGGAGATGAGGAAAAGCCGATACAGTATACCGTCAGTTTTGCTTATATAGAAGAAAATAAGGACCTTGTAGAGGTGTACCGTATCAACAACATCCACGAACTGATGACGCTCGTTTTTTACCAAGTGGTAATCAAAGAGAAAAAGGTAGTAGATCATTGCAAAGAGTGTGGAAAATTCTTTTATAAAGGGAGACCTGACAAGCGTTTTTGTTCAAAGAACTGTAAGAGTCAAAATGACAATAAAAAACAGCGTGATAATCCGTATCACATTAAATATAGGTCGTTGCAAAAAACATACAATCGAAAGACAAATGAGGATTTGGGAACATTAGGCCCCGTTTATCTTAAATGGTCAGAGTGGGCAAGCGATGAATATCAAAAGATGAAAAACGAGTATTTAAGAAACGAAGAAAGACTGATAGAGGAAGTTTTTGAAAATAAACCGATAAAGACACTGGAAGATGAAATGCAGTTTCAACAACGTCTTAAAGATAAGTGGATAGAAATGGGAGGATATTAATGACGAATGCGGTTATTTATGCTCGATATTCAAGCAGTAGACAAAAAGAAGAAAGCATAGAAAGACAAATCGAAATTTGCAAAGAATATGCAGCAAAGTACGGGATGACAATTATTGGCGTGTATACAGATCGTGCAAAAACCGGAAAGAATGATAATCGAGCAGAGTTTCAACGAATGCTGTATGACAGTAGTCGTAAGATATTCGAAGTGGTTTTAGTGTGGAAATACGATAGATTTGCACGAAACATGGAGGACCATATTTTAAACGAGCACATTCTTAAAAACAATGGAGTGAAGCTTATTTCTGCAATGGAGGCACTTCCAGAAGGAATTCATAGCGCGATTCTTAAAAGTGTAATCCTTGGTGGAAATGAATCATACTCGGTGGAACTGTCTGAAAAAGTAAAGTACGGTATGAAACAAGCTGCAGAGAAGGGGCATAGTCTTGGAGGACATCGTATTTTAGGCTATAAGGTAGTAGACCACACATATGTAATAGATGAGAAAGAAGCGCAAACGGTACGACATATTTTTGAGAAATATACTTCGGGGCACTCTATGTCTGAAATTGTACGCGAACTAAATGCGAAAGGCATTAAAAACAGTGAAAATAAGCCGTTTCAAATCTCAGGAATGAGGCGCATTCTGGAAAATCGAAGGTATACAGGAGTATTAACCTATAAAGGAGAGGATTTGGGGCAGCGTATTCCTGCAATTATACCAGAAGAGTTGTTTGATCATGCACAACGAGAGTTGGCAAAAAATAAAAAAGCGCCTTCTCGAACGAAAGGCGCTAAAGAACAGTATTTATTGACAACAAAATTGTTCTGTGGAATCTGTGGGAGTCCCATGAGCGGAGTATCGGGGACCAGCAAAACAAATAAGGCAAAATATCAATACTACGTTTGTAAGGATAGATACAAGCACAACCAGTGTAGTAAACAATATGTTTCAAAGGAGCTTTTGGAGCGTACAGTAGTTGAAGTTGTCAAAAGATATGTGTTGTCTCAGAACATACACAGGATGGCAGTTGCAGTGGTAGAGTGTTGTACAAAGGTACAAGATGATGGAACACTGCAGCGGCTGAAAAGTGAACAAAGAGAAATTACAAAGGCCATTGAAAATCTTATTGATATGATTGAAAATGGACATAATTCGCCTGCATTGACAAAGCGCTTAGAGCAACGAGAAGCGCAATGTGAGGAACTTGAAGAGAGTATTAAAAAAGAACAGTTTAATCATAGGATTCCAGGGGTGCAAGAGGTTGAGTTCTTTTTTGAAAATTTTATTCGTGGAGATATAGAATCCTCCGAATATGACCGTTACATTATTGATGTTTTAGTCAATAGCGTATATGTAGATGATAATGAGGACGGAACGCAAAAAATGACCGTTCTGCTGAATGTGCAGAACGGTCAAGAAACGGTGCAGATAGACTCCATTGTGAAGGGTTCGTCTATCAAGCATTTGGTGGGCCAGGCAGGACTTGAACCCGCGACCAAGCGGTTATGAGCCGCCAGC
>JAHHTR010000050.1 GCA_020024515.1 Angelakisella sp. | reverse complement strand
AATTATTATCTATAATATTATATAAAAAATTATTATATAGTAAAATTTTAAGGAGAAAATATGTTAGACAACTTTTTAGAAAATTCAATACAAAAAAAACTGCAATTATATCAAATTTTAAGGGCAGCACCCAGTATTGAAATCAAAGATATATATAACATAACCAATCTTAACTCTACAAGTCTAGGTAGTATTATTGATGAATTAAATGATGATTTTAACGGTAACGCAAAAATCATAAAAACAAATCAAACTGTATCCATTTTTATATGTGATAATAGAAACACTTTATATTTATTATATAGTATTTATAAAGATTCAGATGTATTAAACTGTCTTCGCTTTATGATAACAAACGATGACCATAAATCGTTTACTGAATTTATGGACGATAATTTTCTGTCAAAATCAACTGCATATCGTACAAAAAAACTTTGTGAAGAATATCTTAAAATAATAGGTCTTAAAATAAATAAAAACAAGGTTGAGGGAGAAGAATACCGAATTCGTTTTCTAATTGCTTTACTGTACTATAAATACGGAATTAATTGTTCAAATATTGATGAAGAGTCTATTCAATTAGCAAGAAAATTTATTTTAGCAACAAATAAGGTCATAGATTTAAAATTTTTGGAAAACACTCAAAATGAATATGGATATTTTGAAACTTTGCTTATTTTGTTATGGAAACGAAAAAAATATGAGATCTCTTTTAAAAAAACAAATTATTTAGATAAACTTAAAACAATCTTTATATATAATGATATGATAAATTATTTAAAAGAAATTGTCGAAAAAGAACTAAATTTGGAGTTTTCCGAAAATGAATACGAATATTTATTTGTGGCATATTGCGCAACAAACAGTTGTATTCTTGCTGACAAATGGACATTAGATGATATAAAACTTACAAATGAAATTATTTGCGGTAACGTTCAATTTAAACATTTAATTCAATTACTTGAAAATAGATTTAAGATTGATATACAAAGCAATCGTGCTATGCGTGCTCTTCTTATTTATTTTTCAAAAAAATTTATATTTAATTTACAGTGTATTATTCCGGATAAACATTTCTATTGGGTCTCAAAAAGAAATCCTTCTACACTTAAAGTAAATCAAATTGTTACAGAAATATTGGAAGAATGGCGTAAAGAAAATAATATAAAATATCCGATTGATACTAACCATATATGTTGTTTTTCCATACAACTGGAAACTATTCTAAGACAATTTATAGCACCTGTTAATGTAGTTATTGTTTCAGATTTAATCATAGAGCTTGAAATAATGGAACTTGCACTCAATAAAAGTTTTTCATCACAAAAAATAACTATTACTCAATTTCTTTTAAATTCTCAAAAAATGAATTTTCTATATGGACTAAAAGACAGTATCATTATTGTAAATCACAGACTTGAAAATATCTTAAGGCAACTGGATATATCAAAAGATAATTTCATTATTTCAATTTCTGCCGAAATAAATAATTATGACATTAACTTAATACAAAAAAGAGTTGAACACAATCAAAAGAAAACGTTTTTAAAAATGATATCAGATATATAAAATAAACTATAACTTAATTTTATAAGTTGACAAAGAAAATAAACAATGTTAAAATGATAATAATTTGCAAATTCAAAAAAGATGGAGGAGTAATTTGTCCAGATCTTCGTACCAAACAAAACAAAAAACTATCATTTTAAATTATTTGGAAAATAACAAAGACACTCATTTAACAATTGCTCAAATAACACATCAACTTGAAAAAGATAATATAAAAATAAGTCTTCCAACTGTATATCGCTATATGAGACATTTAGTAAACGAAGGCATTGTAAACAAATATTTATTAGATGAGAATATAGGTTATTGCTATCAATACAATAATGATGACAATATGAGTAAAGAGTTATTTCATTTTCGCTGTGAAAAATGCAAAAAACTATTACATTTTCAAAATAAAGAATTACAAAACATAGCTTTACAAATGAAAGAAAAAGAGAGTAATAAAATCAACCTTATGCAAACCGTTTTTTCCGGTATTTGCAAAGATTGTGAAGAAAAAAATTAAAAAGGAGTATTGTAAATGAATAAAAAGAGCTATAAAAAGTTAATAAAAATAATTGCAATGGCTCTTTGTGTTTGTTTTACAGTTATGCTTCTGTTTTCTTTTGTATATATAATCAAAGAAATAAACCATAATTGTATAGGCGAGCATTGTCAAACTTGTGAAAATATCAGAATTATGGAAAATTGTTGCCAAGAGATTTTAAGCCTTATTATAACTGTACATATATTAATTGCTTTACTAAATCAGATAATTACCAAAAAATATTTGTATCTTGTTACTTTTTTTTCATATTCTCCTATTCAATTAAAGGTTAAGTTAAATAATTAAACCTTCAAAATAACTATATTATTTTGTTTACATAATCTATATATTTTGGAGGTTTTTTTATGAAACGTAAATTGTCAATAATTGCATCAATGTTAGTGTTAGCTAACCTATTGGTCGGTTGCAACAATACAAAATCAATCAGTTCTCAAACGCAGGAAAGTCATTCAAACGAAGTTTCTGAAAAAAAATTAAACATTGTAACAACTATTTTCCCACAATATGATTTCACAAGGCAAATTACAAAAGACAAAGCAAATGTTACAATGCTACTCAAACCCGGTATGGAAACCCATTCTTTTGATCCAAGCCCACAAGATATTAAATCAATTCAAAATGCTGATTTATTTATCTATACAGGCGGTGAAAATGATGTTTGGATAGATGATATTCTTTCTTCTATGAAAGATAAACGACCTGATACAATCAAGTTAATAGATTGTGTAAATACTGTAAATGAAGAAATTGTTGAGGGTATGGAGCATGAGCATGAGCATGAGCACGAGCACGAGCATGAGCATGAGCATGAGCACGAGCACGAGCATGAGCACGAGCATGAGCATGAGCACGAGCACGAGCACGAGCATCACCACCATCATGATGACTTTGAAGATTCAGATGTAAAAGACAGAACTCTCAATGATTGGAAAGGTGATTGGCAATCTGCATATCCTCACCTACTAAAAGGTGAACTTGATGAAGTATTTCACCACAAAGCAGAAGACAATAAAGATAAAACTGAAAAAGAATACAAAGAGATTTATACCAAAGGCTTTAAAACTGACATAGAACGTATAAAAATTGAAGATGACAAAATTTATTTTTATACAAACGGACAAGAGACATCATCAAAATATGCGTATAAAGGTTATACAATTTTGACAAAGAAAAACGGCAAAAAAAGTGTTCGTTACCAATTTGAAGCAATAGATAAAGATACAAAAGCACCTAAATATGTTCAATTCAGCGACCATGAAATATCTCCAAAAGAAAATCCTGAACATTTTCATATCTATGTTGGAAATGACAGCTTTAATATATTATCAAATGAATTTGATAACTGGCCTACTTATTTCAGCAGTAAGCTAACAGGAAAAGAAATTGCAGAAAATATGATTGGGCATTCACATTCTCATGAACACGAAGAAATCGATGAGCATGTTTGGACTTCACCTGTAAATGCAATCAAAATTGTTGAAAAAATAACAGATGTTCTAATAGAAAAAGATCCCAACAATAAAAAAAGTTATCAAAACAACAGCGCAAAATATATTGAGGAATTAAAAGAACTTAATGATAGTTTCCATAAAGTAGTTTCTAATTCTTCCAAAAAAACAATTATCTTTGCAGACCGTTTTCCTTTCCGCTATTTTGCCGATGAATACGGACTTAAATATTATGCGGCATTTTCAGGTTGCTCAGCATCAACAGATGCGAGCCCTTCTACTGTTGCTTTTCTTATAGATAAAGTACAAGCAGAAAAAATACCTGTTGTTTTCACTATTGAATTTTCAAACGAAAAAATTGCCGATTCTGTTTGTGAGGCTACCAATGCAAAAAAAGCTATGTTTCATTCTTGCCACAATGTATCGGCTGATGAAATGAAAAACGGAGCTACATATCTATCACTTATGCAAAATAATATAAAACTATTGCAGGAGGCATTATCATAATATGTCACTTTTAATTTGCAAAAATGTATCTTTTTCTTATGATGGTAAAGTAGTTGGAAAAAACATAACATTTAATATTGAAAATGGAGATTATATTTGTATCGTCGGCGAAAACGGTGTGGGCAAAAGTACTTTAATCAAAGGGATATTACAATTAAAAACTCCTATAAATGGCAATATTTCTATCGGTGACAATCTTAAATTAAGAGAAATAGGGTACTTGCCACAACAAAATGAAATCCAAAAGGATTTTCCGGCAAGTGTATTTGAAATAGTCCTTTCAGGATGTTTAAATAAATTAAAATGGAAGCCTTTTTACGGAAAAAAAGAAAAATTAATGGCAGAAGAAAAAATGAAGCAACTAGGTATTTTAAACCTAAAAAAACAATCTTACCGAGAATTATCTGGTGGGCAGCAACGTCGTGTACTGCTTGCAAGAGCTCTTTGCGCAACTGAAAAATTATTGGTACTTGATGAACCTGTCGCAGGACTTGATCCACTTGTAACAAAAGAACTATATGAGTTAATTGCAAAAATCAATAAAGATATGGGTTTAACTGTTATTATGGTATCTCATGATATACAAAATATATTATCCTATGCGAATAAAGTTTTACATTTGCATAATAATAACTCTTTTTTTGGTACAGTAAGTGAGTATAGTAATACTGTTCTTGCTCAAAATTTTGCAGAAGGAGAAGCAAACTATGTTTAATATTTTTTTGGAAATGCTTTCCTATCCTTTTATGCGACGAGCATTGATTGTTGGTGTTTTAGTAGCACTTTGCGCATCTTTACTTGGGGTCAGTATGGTCCTTAAACGATATTCTATGATTGGTGACGGACTTTCTCATGTAGGATTTGGCTCTCTTGCAATAGCCACAGCTTTACACAAATCTCCACTGCCTATTTCATTAGTTACTGTTGTTATAACAGCTTTTTTATTATTGCGCATAAAAGACAATAGCAAAATAAAGGGCGACGCTGCTATCGCCATAATATCCACAGGTTCTCTCGCTTTTGGTGTAATGGCAATTTCATTAAGCACAGGTATGAACACTGATGTTTGCAATTATTTATTTGGCTCTATTTTGGGTGTAAATCAGAATGAATTGTACCTTACTATCATACTTTCAATTTTTGTAATTGTTATCTTTATACTATGTTATAACAGAATTTTTGCTGTAACCTTTGACGAAACTTTTGCCAAAGTAACAGGAACAAAAACTGATATTTTCAATATGGTTATAGCATTATTGACATCATTTACTATTGTATTGGGTATGCGTACAATGGGTGCATTATTAATATCAAGTCTTATTATCTTTCCTGCACTTACATCTATGCAATTAATCAAGCAATTTCGTTTGGTAGTCATCTGCTCATCAATTTTATCATTAATATGTTTTTTAACAGGACTTACTCTATCATATCTATATGCTACACCGACAGGAGCCACAATAGCTATTTTAAATATTATCTTCTTTATAATTTTTTCAGTAATTGCTTGGATAAAAGGAAAGGTGTTACAGTAATGATAAAACTTAAAATTACTTTAATAGCAGTTTCATTGATACTGCTATTGTTTAGCGGTTGCCATAATGAAAACTCTAAACAAGATAATTTTGAATTAAATTCATCGGTATCTACTTTTGACACATCTAACAATACTGATAAAACTTCAAAGGAAGATGAAGATATTTTAATTATCGGTGAAAATATGTTTTTAACACAAATAAGCGATATTTACTTTAATTTTGAGTGTTATGCAAATAAAACAATTATAATAGAAGGTATTTTTACAGAACACTTAGACCCATATATTACAGAATCAAAACCAATGGTATACAGAAATGGACCGGGGTGTTGCGGAAATGATGGTTGGGGTGGATTTTATCTCACCTATGATGGTGAATACCCCGAAGAAAATTCGTGGATTAAAGTAAAAGGGAAACCTAAGCTTATAGAAAAAGGTTTTTTCAGAGAATTACACCTAATTGTTTCAAGTATTGAATTTCCTGAAAATCGCGGAGAAGAATTCGTGTTTCATTAAATAAACACTGCATAATATGGCAGTAAATAAAATCTCATCATTCTACCTATAAAATTTATTGTAGAGTGATGAGATTATTTCTTTATATTTAATTTTAAAAATCAATTTTTTTACCATAACATATAAAAAAGATAAATTATTATAGTTTAAAAAGACCTCATAGTTTCCACAGAAACACAGTCCTTTTTAAACTACATAAAACTTTTGCCATTTTACATTTTAATAATAGATTTATCTCTATAATACTATATATTTTTTTGTTTTATTTGACTTTGTAAATCATTAAAACAAAATACACAGTTTTTTCCATTTTTTTTAGAGTGATACATTGCCATATCAGCCGATTGATATAATTTTTCATATAAATCGTTACCTTTTTCTTCGCAAAATGCAACACCAATACTACACGTTACAGTAATACTGTCCTTGTTCTTTGTATATGTTTTAGGTATATTTTCTATCATCGTTTTTGTACGTTTCATAACCCAATCTGTATTTTTGACATCTGAAATAAAAATAACAAATTCATCGCCACCCAAACGGCTTACACAGTCAACCTCTCTGAATATTCGTTTAAGCTTATCTCCAACTTCTCGTAAGCAATCATCTCCTACACCATGTCCAAATGTATCATTAAGTGTTTTAAAGTTATCCAAATCAAGAATAATAAAAGCTGAAATAGTATTTTCCAAAGCAGAATTATTTACTGCGTTTTCCAAAGCTTTACGATTACATAAACCCGTTAATCCATCTTTTTCGCTTAAATAAATAAGTTTTTCCTCATCTTCAAACTGCTTATATTTCAAACAATTAGTATAAAAATTAGTACTGATTGCTATCATCATAATAAATAAATTATCAAGTATATAAAGATTCATAACATAACTATTTATTTCATTGGGTTTTTTGTAGCACGATATAGCAATATCTATTACAGATATTATCAAAACAATACTTGAATATTTTCCGATATGTCCAATAATTGTTAGAGAACTGACAATAGTGATACCCATAATTACAGCAAATGACATATATTCATCATATAAAAAATATTGTACCTCAAAAAGAAACAATACTTGAAAAATATTAAGATATGACATTGGCAATATATATTTTTTATGTGTCTTTAAATATGTACTGAATAAAATATAAGCACCTATACATAAAAATAATTGTAAAAGTGATATCCAACTGGCTTTATTGAGCTGTTTAAGTGTAAAAAAACTTATACTACTAACGATTATTATATTAATGACAAAGAATACCACCAAAAAAAGAGAAAATATTTGCTGAATTTTGCATACATATTCTTGAATTTTCGTTTGAAAATGAAGTTCTTGAAATTTTGCTGTTTTAAAATATTTTCTCACTTCATTTATAATATTCATTTAATAAATTAACCTCCACCTAATAATAATTAAAAAAGTGCAAAATCATAGAAATATCAACATCTATGATTATAGCATAAGTCTAAAATTTATGTCAAATTTTTTAAACTGTTTATTAAACCATAATAAGTTTTTAACGTTAGAGTAAATAATCTCAAAAAATGACCTTCTGTCATATTTTAATTCTACAACAGAAGGCTGTTTATTTTTACCGTTTATTTTTTACTGTTTATGTCTGTTTTACTTTGAATATTTTGTTTTCTTTTGCGATGCTTTATTTTTTTAATCATTTGAAAATATACAACTGCTCTAATAGCTATAAACACCAACAGAGCAATACCGACCATCAAGATAATATAAATCAAAATATTTGTCTTTTTCTCGGAGTCAAAAGGCACTTCTGTCAAAGAAGACTCAACATCACTCTTGTCTTCTTTCTCAATTTGCTCACTTTGTTCAACCTTTTCAATCTCCGCACTGTCAATACCCGGAACGATTAGATCTACGTTTTGCTGTTCGGTAGGTTGTGATGTTGTCTGATTTTCTGTAACATTACTTTCAGGTGCAACAGGTTGTGTGTTCCAAAAATTTCTTAATGTAACAACATGTTTATCAAGATTTGTAAATGAAACTCTAATATTACCGTTTTCATCAATTTTTGTATTGGTTTGATAGCTTAATATACCATTTTGCTCATTATAATTTGATACATATACTGTTTTATCCGCATATTGTATTCCAATAGGATATATCAAAGTTGCTGTGAAAGGAAGTGAGCCTTTAAAAGTAGTTTCAAACTGCAAAATATCAGTATTATCAACAGTCGCAGAAATATTTTTTAAAAAAAGTTTTTCTACTGATAAATCATAATATATTCTATCTTGTGGTAGTGTTTTGATTGATGAACCATCAATTTCCCACTGATAATCTTTATACTTGAAAGTTGCAATTATTTTACCGTTTTTTAACTCTTGAAGAATATCAGTATAAATATATGGATTTTTTTCAAGAGAAATATTAATACGCTTTACTCCATCATTTCCTACTTTAACTTGATTTTTCAAATCACTCCAATCAAGCATTGGAACAAAATTATCTGAGCCATTTGAGCCACCTGACTCACCAGAATTACCACCACCGGATGGAATAGTAACAACTGAAATGTTCATATCATAAAACTGTATTTTTTGTGCATTACCGTCTACCAGTGTAATATTTCCCGATGTGGTAAATTTAGAATTACTGTTCAAATTAGGTAGTGTTATTTCACCAATGCGAGCAGAATTACTGTTTGAAATTGGTGTTCGTTTTGCATAATAAAATTTAAGTACAGTTTTATCACCGCTCTGTTCACTTTTAACATTTTGATAACTGGACTCTTGTTTATCCAGCCATTCCATATCAAAATTAAGATTACTTTGATTGATTGCAATATCAAACTCTACACCATAATACTCACTGCTCCAATTACGAAATGTTATACTATATTGATTCTTTATACCTGTCTCTCGCAATTCCAAGCTTGGAACTGAGGAAGCTGCAAAAGCTACCACCGTACAGCATACTGACAAAATCAGTATTACTGCAACATTTATAAAAATCTTTTTTATTTTCATTCGACGTCACCTCCTGTTAAGCTAATAGTTGGCATTGTATCTTTTGTCGGTGTGGAAATCCACATAGTATTACTTACCAGTCGTTTTCCACCGCTTCCGTCAGGATTATCCGTACGATAAAGCTCTGCTTTAATCTGACTTGGCAATAGACTTGTCACACATGCACCATTACCTTGCAGTTCAGATTCATTTTGCTGATTAGGTACAAAAATCCATATACCATTGTTAATTTCAGCAAGAGCGTTATCGTCCGGCACCTCTGCAAACATATAAACCTCTCCACCAATAGCACGTTCTATTGTCTGCTGCTGACCTTTTCCGTCAAGTACGGTAAATTTACCGTTCACACGAATAGTATTATAAATCGGATCACCTCGATACGTTCCAACAACTACTAGAGAACCTGCCGGAATTTGATCATAAGATGATTCCAAATATCCTATCGCCATATCATTAAGTGTAATATTATCTCCCGGATACAAGATAAATGAAATATCACTTATTGAAAGTTTTTCAGGTAGTCCTCGAATTACAATCTTTTGAGTATCATATATTCCGATAGAGTCATCAGGTGCTCCTTCACGTTTAAAGAAATGAACATGATCTTGCTCTTTTAGTGCTTCGTCAGCAGTTAATGTAAGTACATTTTTATTACCCTTATCAGTTTCTGTCATAAATGTTAAGTTGCTACTTTCCAATGGTAAATTACTTATTCCCAATATCTTATTTATGGATTTTTTATTATTTGGTTTTATATTGTCTACTTCTACGCCATTAATTTGTACACCGGCAATTTCTGTTTTATTTTTAAATGATACAATATAACTACCGTCATCTTGTGGAGTGATCTCATATTGATCACGTGGAACCAATCCATTATGACGAATTTCAACTTCGTTTGATTCTGCTGTATCAATCACATTACCCAATAAATCAATTGCACGAACCGAATATGTAAATGCTACATTATTCATAGAACTGATTGTTTCCTTAAATATTGGCTCCATAACAAAAGCAACACGTTTTCCGTTACGGGTAATCTCATAACCCTGTACATTCTCAGCATTTTGCAAACCGGTAATTTTAACTGTTGTGTCTTTACCGTCTATTGATGCAGAAACTTGAATATTGCCATTGACAGCACCGCCTTTGTTCAAACGATAACGACGAGAATCATCACTTAGATAGTAAATTGCACGTGTTTCTTCCTCATAGTTTTCCATTGCTGCAATGGCACTTCCGCTAAGCTGAAATCCCCAACGTGTGAAGAATTCTGTCAAATTCTTTTGTGCTACCGCACTTGAAATTACAGCAATACGATCATTACCTGTAAATTCGTCACCAACACCTTCACGCAACTTTGTATTGTAGTGATAGAAGAAGTTATCATCTGCATCATCATATGCAAGATGTAATTGCCAATACATTGCAAGGGCGATAAATACATCGTTTGCTTCACCCGGTGCGCCTATCGCTGTTTTTTGGAAAATTGATGAATAGTTATCCTCTAAACGTGAACGTAGGATATTTTGATTTCCGTCATATGTCTGTCCAAACAATGAATAAATATTATTTGTAATCTCCGCTTTGCCTATTGTATCCATTACGTGACCAATTTCGTGTGCTATTCCCCAGCCAAATAATCGGTTTGCCTTGTTACCTGTCATAGAAACAGGTTGTCCCTGTACGAGTCCTGCGACGGAGCCGTAACCGATACCAATATGCTCGCCACTTGCATACATAAATGCATTACTGAACATTCTTGCATAACGAATATTTTGGCGAGATGCCTCAGTTGACGGATCACTGATTCCATGTGTCTTATAAAGAACTGCTATAAGGTCTTTCCATGCAAGAGTATTGTTATAAAGCTTATCTACCTTTTGTTCATGCGAATTTGTATTTGCGCGTACACCTACCAAAACTTGATCTGCCGGCAATGAAAGTAGAACATTCGGCATTGAAATCTCAGTTGCATTGTGAATTACCGTCTGTGCATTTGCAGGTAATTTACCCACATATGCTTCAAGTTCAGTAACATAAGTTGAAATACGTAAACGACGTTCGCTTTCGCTCAAATTATCCCAATCTGCAAGTTCAAGCATTGGAATTGCAGTATAGTTTCCGCGAATTTGAAGCTTTATCTGATCAGCTTTATCTCCCGAATATTTTAAATATAGTGCTCCACCCTTTTGTGTATCAATGGTGGTCATTTGTGGCATTTTGATTACATTACGTCCTTTTGAAAGAGTTATCGGAGTACCTGCCCATGAGCCTGCCTCTGCAAAATACTGAGTAGGAACAACTGTCAATGTTTCACCTTCAGGGAAATCTGCATAAATAGCAATATCTTGTCCCGATTGTACAGTTACTCCCAGTGGTTGGAATGTATTGATACGTTTAATATCTCCTATTGCGTTGCGAGAATCTACTTTGTCAATAATTCTGCCAAGTCCGGAGTTATCATTTTTCAGCAGTTTACGAGCCAAAGCAAGTTCATCAAGAAGTAGTGTTTCATCAATATAGAAACCATTTGGAACTGCTTTTTCCAGCTCTACAATCTTTTCTTCTGTTACGCCATCATTAAGTGCTGTATAACTGTCATTTTTAAATAGTTTTCCAATTTGCTCATCAATATTGCTAGCTTCATAGAAAATTACTTCCGAAAGGCTAACCGTTGTAGGAGATCCTTCCCATTGGGCTGTGCTGATACCAATTCTTTTGATACCAGATGTCTTTGGGAAAGGAAGAATGCCAAATCCTGTACGTGACATATCACCTTTAATAGAGCCTCTTTGTACAAGATGTGTAGGTTCTTCTTTTGGATCATCGGTAAACCAAACATCAATATTATATTTTGATAAACTTCTACGATATGCACCATCCAAACGTGGCACATAAATTACATAGTTCATTTCCTGTGGCTCTTTAAATGTAAACTCAAACCTCATATTTCTCCAATAATCTCGTGCTGTCCAGTGAGTTGCATAGTCTCCGTCACATACATTTTCTGCCTTATAACCATTTGGATATTGTGAATAGTCAATATTATCAGTACCTTTTACAGATTCTAAAATATCAGCTGTTTGAAGTCTGCCAAAACTTGGGATACCTTCCGGCTCATCGATTTTTATATGTTTTGGTATTGCTGTGGAGATAAGAGACGGACGGCTTTCGCCAATATCGTTTACAGCTGTTACATAAACTTGGTATTCCACATCATTTTCCAAGCCACTAATTGCACTGTTTGTGCTTGTCAAAAGTTCTTTGTTTGCTTTTGTGAATTTTGAATCAGTTGCTTTTTTATAGTAAATATTATAGCCTTTTGAATTTTTTGTTTTGCTCCAATTTGCCTGAATTCCACGATCCAATCCTTCAAGTTTAAGATTATCAGGTGGTAGAGGTGCACTTGTCGGTTGTGGAATTGCTTTTACCTCAGCGGAAGCAGGACCAGTCCATGCACCATTGACAGCATGAACAACAAAATAATAAGTTTTTAGATTGTCTAATGTTGTAATCTCAGCTTTTGGTAGTTCAACATAAAGCTCTCGATTATAGAAACCTGAACGCTCACCGTATTTTACCAAATAACCTGTGACATTGTTAACAGGTTTCCAGCTCAAATTAACAGTTTCATTGCCCGCTTTTGCAGTCAATCCACCTGGAACAGACGCATTTGCTTGCGGATTTGCAGGAACAACATCTTTCAAAAACTCTACTTTATCAACAACCGCAAAGTTTGGCTTACCATCTTGCCCCTCAACTTTTGTTACAACGATTGTGACCTTTTTAACCGCAACTTGTTTTCCTAAATCGATTGTAATTACATTATTTGAACCCGTTCTTACAATCGCATGTACACCATCAGGTCTTTCACTTGCAAAAGGAATAGTTTCTTTCTTACCGTTTGCGTATTCCATAATAAGATGACCTTCTTCTATTTCGCCATTTACCTGTGGTGTAGAAATTTGAATTTGTCCCATAGTTTTGGCTTCTTCAAATACTAACGGAATTTCCAGTGCTTTTCCTCTATCCGCAGTAAACTTAACTGATGAACCGTCAGACACAAATATATTTTGGGGATCACTGTCAGAAGTTACACCATTAAGCGGAATGCTTACATTTTCAACAATCAAAGCAGTTTCATAAATACTCGCTTCGCCTGTTACATCAAGCTGACTGTTTACAAGCATAATATCCACTATATCTACTATTCCATCACGATTAAGATCTGTCACTTTATCCGAACTACCAAGCTTTTTATCAACCATTTCAAGGTCAACTCGATTGACCTCTTTATCCTGATTTACATCACCAATAGTAAAAGTATTATTCGCAGTATTTACAACCAATTTACGAGAATAATCATTAAGTCTAAGGGTATTTGAAATATAAGTTTTATAGCCATCTCCTCGCAAAGCAACCTTATACTCCTGTTTATTTGGAAGACCAGAGAAATCTACCTGAAAATAAGAAGCTTTGCTCTGTGTCCCCATTATAAGCGAAAAGCCTTCCGCATCCAATACATTTGCTGTAACTTTCGCTGTTCCATTCAAGAGAGGAAACGATTCTGTATAGGAAAGTTCTTCTCGAAATGTTGCTGTTTTTAATTTACTTCCATCTTGATTTTGCAGCTCTATTTGCAGACCTTTATCCAAAAGTGCCGCTGCGTCCTCTGGATATTGCATCTGCAAAACAACACTGATTTCACCTTTTGAGTCTGTATTTCTTTGAGCCGCCATAGCTTTGAAATTCAGACTTGGTAGTGCTATTGAAAATGCAAGTATGATACTTACCAGTTTTTTCATTTATTTAATGTCCTTTCTTTTTACTATGTATAATATTATCATATTTTGTCTTTTTTTACAATATTTTTTTAAAATTTTTATATAACTTAACTTTTTTGTGCAATATTGCGAGTTTATGGCTAATCTTTCTTAAAAAACACATACTTACTGTTGTAAAAATATAATAAACTTTATATTTCTATACTTATAAATACATAAAAATGCTGATTCATC
>JAHHTR010000005.1 GCA_020024515.1 Angelakisella sp. | reverse complement strand
AACAAAATCGCTATATTTACATAAGTAATTAAAATTCTTGTACAATATAACCATACTATGTAAAAAATAAATCTGAAAAATCCTATTATAAATTTAATATAGATATTTTTATATAAAAAAACAGAACAATATTTATTCAAATATCATTCTGTTAAATATTTTTAATTTTTATTTACATACAACTAATTCATAGTCCATTTTACCTATACCTATTTTTTCACCATGAATAACTGCGCTTCTCCAATTAGTTTCAGGGAAAGTGTTTGTAAAGTGGTCATTATGATTATGATGATGTATTTCTTCATCAAGCTTGCTACCCGGAATAACAGGCATTTTGTTGCAAGAATCTGCACATGCAACATCAAGTGCTACCGGGTCAAATGACGCAAATAGTCCTACATTTGGTATTATCGGCATATCATTATTACCATGACAATCACAATATGGTGAAACATCAGTAACAACATTTACATAAAAACAAGGTCTTCCGTCAATAACTGCTTTTGTATACTCTGCAATTCTGCAATTAAGTTCATCATTGGCAACATTATTGTTATTTACTATCGCATCAAAATTGCATGTGCCCAAACATCTGCCACAACCAACGCATTTATTATGATCTATATATGCTTTACCTGTTTCAAAGGAAATCGCATCTTGTGCACAGTTTTTTGAACAGACTGTACATTTTACGCATTTTTCAGCAAAAACTTCCGGTTTTCCGCCTGCGTGCATATCCATTTTGCCCGCACGACTTCCACAACCCATACCTATATTTTTTAATGCTCCGCCAAAGCCTGTTGACTCGTGACCTTTAAAGTGTGTAAGAGCAATAAAAATATCAGCGTCCATTATAGCTCTGCCTATATGTGCTTTTTCTATATACTCTCCACCGTTTATGGGTACGTCTACATCATCAGTACCTTTCAGCCCATCGGCAATAATAATCTGACAACCTGTTGACATCAGCGAAAAACCGTTTTCCATAGCACTGTCAATATGTTCCAGCGCATTTTTTCGTCTGCCTACATACAGAGTATTGCAATCTGTCAAAAAGGGGTATCCACCCAAAGACTTTACTTTATCTGCAACTACCTTCGCATAATTAGGACGCAAAAAAGACAGGTTTCCCGGCTCTCCAAAGTGCATTTTTATAGCAACAAATTTGTTGTTAAAATCTATATTCTCTATACCTGCTTTTTGCATTAGTCTATCAAGTTTTTTTAAAAGACTGTTACCGTCACTTGTACGCATATCTGTAAAATAAACCTTAGATTTTTCCATTGATATTCTCCCAAAGCTCTACATTATATTTTTTATTTTATTAAATCAAAATATTTCAGTGCTTTAACAACAGAAACGTCCCAAAAATCCCATGTATGCTCGCCTTCCCATTCTTCATACAAGAATTTGTAATTTTTACTGTTTAAATACTCACGCATTTTATAGTTCGGCATTTTCAAAAAGTCTTTATCTCCGCAACTAATATACATATTCGGCATTTCTTCAACAGTATGATTTTCCAACAACCAGAATAAATCATTCTCAGGTTTTAATGAATCCCCTATAACTCCCTTAGCCTCATTTTTTATTGACATATCAGCTTGTATCATATTTTCAAATAAAAACTTTAAGTCTACCGCACCACTGAAACTTGCACAACCTATATAATTTTCAGGATATGTAAAGGCACATTTAAGTGCGCCGTATCCACCCATAGAAAGTCCCATTATATAACTGTTTTCTCTTTTTATATTCAAATTAAAAAATTTCTTCACAGCTTGTGGAAGTTCTTTTGTTACATAATCAAAATATTTCAGTCCATATTCCATATTTATATAAAAAGAACGTTGAACTTCGGGAATAATAACAGCAATATTATAGTCTCTTATATATGACTCTATTCTGGAAAATCTTTGCCAAGCTGAGCTGTTTCCCTTTATACCATGCAAAAGATAAAGGACTTTTGTATCTTCATTCACTCCGCTTTCGGGTAAAATCACTCTCAATACTGTATCCATATCCAATACTTCACTTTTAAAATCACAAGAAATATAAGCCATTTTTCATAATCTCCTTTTGTTTAAAATATATATTTTAATTTAATTAAAATCAAAAACTTCTGCCTCTGCCGTTACTTGATCTTATGCTGCCGAATGATGAACCACCGCTTTTTCCTCCGCTCGAACTATTGTTATTTGACTGTATAGTTCTGCTTGTAACATATTTGCGTACAAAATCATCATCACGAAATGCAGAAACATAATTTGTACTTTTTTGGGTAGAATATTCATACTCTACGGAGTCCATATTATATTTGCTTTTTACAATAGCTACACCGGTAATACCTGCCGCTGTACCTACTCCCAAAGAAACAATTAACAATATCCAAGGAAAGCCGGGTATTTTTTCACCGTTTTTGAAAGTAGGTTTTATTTCTCCGCAAAGAATAGCGCCTGTATCCTTTATTTCCCCTTCAACAAAACGTGCATACTCACCTTTTTTCAAATATTTATATGAATTATCTATAACAGTATCCAGCATATCATCTGTAAAATTATACTTTATACTATCGCTTAAATAAATAAATGTATTTCTGTTATCCATATCTATAAAATAAATTATAGCATTTGCTGTATCCTTTTTCACTTTTTCCTCGAAAAATTTCGCAACACATCTTTCTGTGGATAAATACTTTGTATCATTAGTAGTATATACATACATTGTTGTTTTTGGATTTGAATTGTCTTTTATACTTTCCAATAAAAGTTGTGGTTCATATTCCTTTATTAAACCCAACAGTTTTTTTTCTTCTTCGCCTGTAAAAATATGAGCATCATCATATATTTTTTGAACATCTGCATACGCAACTGCTGAAAATATCATAAAAATCATCATTAATGAAAATATATATGTAAGTTTTTTTATCATAAAAATAACAGTCCTCCCAAAAAAGTAAGTAGGGAAAAACCAATAAACAGTCCCGCAAACAATAAACCGAGTTTTTTATTATCAAGTGGCAATTTTCCACAAACTTCGCCTGTTTGTCCATTCACTGCATAATAATAAATATCATCTTTCGAGTTTTTGTATGTCAGCATCCATACAGGGAGCAGTACATATCTCCACTTTTCTTCTTTAATATCCACATCAAAATTTTTGATATCTACAACATCATAGCCTTTAACATCGGCTTTTATTATTCGTTTAGAATAATCCTTCATAATATCTTGTGAACGTTCGGTTAAGTTTTCCTTATCAATATCTCTGTTTTCTGCCAAAAATCCACTCAAATAGCCTGTGTTAAAATCTTTTATATCTGCATAATCATATGGTAGTACTGCCTCGGCAAGTTTTGCATCGGCAGATTTCAGTGCATTATTGGTAATATCACGAAGTTCAACTTCACCTCTACGTTGTACTTTATAATATGATCTTTCTGTATATTCTGTATTTCCTGTTCGCCAAACACGTATTTTTTCGGCATTGATATAAGCATTCACATCTACCTTATAGTCTGTTATCCAATATGGATAATATACACCACTCATTTTTTCTATGTTTTTCTTATTAAAAAAAGCATTTGGAATAAACCACTTTTTGCTTGTCCACTGCAAAAACTCTTGCTTTATTTCGTCTTTTGTCTTTTTAAACGGAATGAAGCCATCGGGAGAAAATTCGCCTTGCAATTTTCCTTCCAAAATAATGGGATTGTGGCAATAGTGACAAAATGTAGACACGGTTGTATTGTCTGTTATAACCTCCGCACCGCAAGAAGGACATTTATATAATAATATTTCAACTTCTTTTGTAGCACCTGTTACTTCGTCTACTGTTGTTTCTTTTACTTTCTCTGTGCTTTGTTTATCTTTTATCATTTCATCGAGTTGTTCCTGTGTGAAATGACTCAAACAATACTCACAAAAAAAATCTTGATTTTCGGGATTAAAAGTAAGTCCACCGTCACAATTAGGACATTTATAGGTAATTGTTGCCAAAAAAACACCTCCAAACATCTATTTATCAATAATATATAAATTGCAATGATGACAATATATATATATCATCGCCACAAAATATAAATACTGTATTTATTCTGTCTTTGTTCCGCACTCCGGACAGAATTTGCTTGGAGCGTCAAGTTTCAAACCACAGTTTTTACATTTTAGAACTTGTGGCTTTGGTGCACCGCATTCCGAACAGAACTTACCTTTGTTTTTGTGACCGCAACTACATATCCATTCATCTTTTACTTCTTGTGGTTTGCCACACTCTGTGCAGAATTTACCTGTATTTTTATGACCGCAACTACAAGTCCAGCAAGCTTCTGTTCTCTCTTGACTTTGTGCTTGTTTTACCTGTTCCAGTTGTTGTTGCATTTGTTGCTCACGCATAGATTGTTGATTTTGTATTTGCTGTTGGTTTGACTGTGAAACAACACCCATAAAGCCGCCACCTGCCTGCATACCCATACCCATACCCATAAATCCTGCCATACTTCCGCTTGCATTTGAGCCTGCTGCCTCCATACCACGAGCAACCGCTCCCTGTACATAGCCTTCTCGTATGCTTGGATCACTAAGCATTGCACCTTGGTTACGCATATTGATAAGTTTTTCGGACTCCTCGTTATATGATACACTTGCTATACCTACCGAATCTATCTCCATACCACGTTTTTGCAGCCAATCTTCATCGAGAATATCAGCCATATACTTACTTAGTTCACGTGCCTTTGATGTAACAAATGAAATACGTATACCATCAGCTGACATTTGATTTATTGCACTTTGCAATGCCTCCAAAAACTCATCGAGATACTGCTCATTTATATCTTGAATTGTAACACGATCTTTATTTTTCGGAATAACCTCTGCATAGAAAAGCATAGGGAATTTAATCTTAATAGAATAAGAACCATGTGCACGTAAGAATAATTCAGAATTATAAAAGTTATCAAAATAGTTTATTGGATTGCGTGTTCCGAACTTTATATTCTTTATCGGTTGCATATTTATGTAATATACTTTTTGTGCTTTCGGCGTTACACCTCCAAATTTTATACGTTGGAAAGTATCTTTAAACGCATCTCCGAATTCACCGTTAAACAGTGACGGTGATGATGAATTATCAACTATATAGTAGCCTTCTTCTACTGTATAATCAACAACTTTACCACCATCAACAATCATCATAAATTGATCTTTATATACATGTATTACAGAACCGTTTGACACAATATCTTCTGTACCTTTAAAGTTTCCGTTTCTTTTGTCATTGGCACGAACCTTTACACCTCGGGCAAATACGACATCATCACCCATATCGTCCGGTTCAAACACTTCTTGCCATTGATCTGCAAGACTTGCACCTATTGCGTTCATAGTTGCTTTAATAATTCCCATAGCCTATTACCTCTCTTTTTATATTTTTTGTGCTGTAATTTCTTTAAAATAAGTAAGTTTCCAAATATTCATATTTATTTCTATAACAGATGTTCTGCAATACTCACAAAACTTATCACCAAAATTTGTAATTGGAGCGCCACAATTTGGACAAGTTATACCCGCACAGTTATCTCCGCTATCCACATTTTGTGAGTAGGTAAGTGACAATCTGTATTTTGTCTGTGTAAGCAAATTTTCGTTACCGTCTATGAGCTTTCCGTTACGCTTTTTTGTATAATAATAACCCACCGACATTTCTATATCTATTGTAGCTATATTCTTTGCTTTTTTATAATCTGATATTGTTGTATCATTTATCTTTATATCTTTGTAAGTACAAACCATACCACTGTTTTTATTCTGACTTACAATATTTTGCGCCATTTGCTTTATATCGTCGCTTTGTTCATTTAGAGCTGATAAGTCCCCACTGCTTATTGCTGCAAGTATCAAATAAAAGCTTCTTTCAACAGATGACATAACCTCTGTCCAATTAAAATGCGGAAAGTCTTTTTCTATCACAGGTAAATAAACATTTGTCATATCACAAACGGATTTTGGGCGTTCTATGTTCTTTTCTATATCTTTAACTGCATATTGTGCCATTTGCAGTACAGATGACATCGAACGTAATTTTTGCTTTATTTTTTTTATCGCAACCATAACCGCTATAATTATAGCCACAATTATACAAATCCAAAATACAAGTTTTATTGTTGGTATATATGTTGATAAATTCTGCACTATTCCGTCTATTTTATATACACCCTCCCTAAATAATTTAATAAAATTATTCTACAACATCTACAATAAAAAATCCAGTATATTTATCATTTTTCATCATTAAAATATTCCTTTATATTTTTTGCTATACTCTCGTTTAACCCTTTTACTGATTTTAAGTCTTCCAAAGTCGCATTTTTTATTGCGCTGTATGTTTTAAACTTTTTAAATAGTTCTGTTGCTCTCTTTTCGCCTATTCCGTCAATCTGCAAAAGTGTGCTGTAAAGGGTGTTTTTACTATGACTCTTTCGGCTGAACTCTATACTATATCTATGCACTTCGTCCTGTATATTTGTCACCAATGTGAACACATTTTTCAGTGTATTTATCGCTATTTCTTCATTTTGTGCGGTTATGGCACGTGTGCGGTGTTTATTGTCCTTTACCATACCAAAAACAGCTACTTTTAATCCAAAATTATCTATAACTTGTTTTGCAACCGATACATGCCCCGCACCACCGTCAACCAAAATTAAATTCGGCAAAGTTTTAAAACCCATATCTTTTTCTTCGCTGTCTATATAATGAATAAATCTACGTGTAAGCACTTGTGACATAGCGCTGTAATCATCAGGCATATTTTGGTCTTTTATTGTAAATTTTTTGTAGAACTTTTTTTGCGGTCTGCCTCTTTCAAAAACCACCATACCGCCCACAATGGTACTTGCTCCAAAATTACTTATATCATAAGCCTCTATATACATAGGTGCAGGTATTCCAAGTAGCTTGCCGAGTTCGTCACAAGCCACTATCTCTTTACCTGTTCTGTTGGTTCTTCGGCTTATTTCCTGTGCAACGTTGTTTTTTGCCATTTGCAACAGTTCCAAACCTCTACCGCGTTTCGGCACGTTTATTATAATTTTTTTATCGGCAATTTGCGTCAATACATTGCTTATCACTTCCAAATCTTCAAATGTATTTTCAACAAAAATTTCAAGCGGAATATTATCAATATTTTTATAGTACTCCATCAAAAACTCCGTGAATACGGTACTTACATCATTGTAGCAATCAAGTATAAATACTTTTTTATCACACATTCTGTTATCACGAAAAACCAGTATTGCAATATATAGCTTTTCTTCTGTAAATACTGTGGCTATTACATCAAGTGATTTATGGTTAAATTCAAGTACTTTTTGTTTTTCATTAAGCCTATTTATTGCATTTATTCTATCACGATAGCGAGCCGCCTTTTCAAACTCCAAATTTTCTGCGGCAACATTCATTTTTTCAGTTAAGTTTTCAAGAGCATTTACACCACCGCTTTTTATGAATACCAGTGCCTCATTAATTGCCTCATTATATCTTTCCTTTGATATTTTGCCTGTGCAAACACCCATACATCTCTTTATATGAAAATTTAGGCATGGACGATGTTTTCGGAAATCTTGCGGAAATTTACACTGACAGGTAGGTAGCATAAAGGCACGTGTAACTTCGTCAACTGTTTCGTTTACCACCATACCCGACATATACGGACCTATATATGTTGCATTGTCCTCTTCCTTTTGAAACTCAGCTGTTATGCGTGGATAATCCTCTTTTGTTATTTTTATATAATGATACCCTTTATCGTCTTTTAATAAAATATTGTATTTTGGTGTATACTGTTTAATGAGACTACATTCCAATATCAATGCTTCAAATTCACTATCTGTCACTATATAATCAAAATCCCATACATTCTCTACCATTTTGTATACTTTCGGCAAATGCTTATCAACTGAACGAAAATATGAAGATACTCGGTTTTTTAAATTTTTCGCCTTACCTATATATATAATATCTCCTTTTTTGTTCATCATTCTATAAACACCACTTTCATTTGGCAAAGTCAGTGTCTTTTTATTGAGTCTTGATACTATTTCCATATCCATAAACATCTACCTCCTATATGAATAATAAAAAAATTTTATCATATTTAAACCTGTTCCGCAATCCTGTTATTAATTGATATTGTAATGGTTACACCACACAATTACCAATAGTGTGTTACATAAAATTTATATATAAGATGCCAGTTTGAAGCTTCAAATACCAATTATATGATGTTATATAAGATTTTCACTCATTCTTGACTGCTTGAAATACATAAAATTTAATGTTATAATAATGAATACCATTTTTTACAACTGCACAAAGATGCAGTATTTTTTTTTATATTATAAAATAAATAAACGGAGCTAATGTCTATGATTAAGAAACTGATTGCATTAATTTTAAGTATAACAATGATTACAAGCTTTACATCATGTTCAGCAAAATACGAAAAATATTCAAATTTATTCTTTGATACTTTTGATACTGTTATACAAATTACGGCTTTTACAAAGAGTCAAGAAGAATTTGATAAATATTTTGAGTATGCAAAGAACCGCTTTTCTGAGCTTTCAAAACTGTATGATAAATTTTACCCTTATGAAAATATAAATAACATATATACAATAAACAAAAATGCGGGTATAGAGCCTGTAAAAGTTGAAGATGAAGTAATTGACCTAATAAAATTTGCAAAAGAACAATATAATAACACAAACGGTATTGTCAATATTGCTATGGGTAAAGTACTGTCACTATGGCAAAATTTTATCAGTAATGCGAAAAATGACGAAAACTATCCATTGCCAACCAAAGAAGAACTTAATAAGGCAAGTGAGCATTCTGACATAAATACAATAATAATTGATGAAGAAAATAAAACAGTGTTTATTAACAATAAAGATACGCAAATAGACGTGGGGGCTGTTGCAAAGGGATTTGCCACACAAATTGTAAAAGAAGAACTTACCGAAATGGGACTAAAAAGTTTCTTTATAAATGCGGGAGGAAATACAACAGTCGGCGATAAACCACTTGACGGAATACACAATAAGTGGAGCATAGGCATACAAAATCCGGATACAGAAACTGATTTTGACGGAAACAGTCTTATTGATGCAATAGTTACCACAAACAACAGCATTGTAACAAGTGGTGACTATCAAAGATATGTTATGTATAAAGGCAGAAGAATACACCATATCATAAACGGTAAGACACTGCAACCTGCCGATTTATACAGAGGAGTAACCGTTGTTACAAATGATAGCGGACTTGCCGATATATATTCAACCGCACTGTTTTGTATGGATTACGAAACAGGTAAGGCTTTTGCACAAAAAAACGATATAAAAGTACTGTGGATATTTGCAGACGGAAGAATAGAAGCTACCGATGACCTATTACCTATGCTTATGATTAAAGGTAATGCAAGCAATAAAATATAATAATTGGAGATATTATGGAAAAAAGGACACTGACACCACAACAAATAAAAGAAAAAATACTTAATATAAACGAAAATGAAGGTATGACAGATATAGGCTTTTTTAAATGTGATACCGATGGAGAAAACTTGCACTATGGTATATCAATAGTATTTCCGTTGTCACAAGAAGTTGTATCAGAAATTTTAAAAGAAATGAAACCTACACACAGCTATTTTCACCATTACAGAACCGTCAATTTTTATCTTGACGGATATATGCTGAAACTCGGTAATTTCTTGCAAAAAAACGGTTACAGATACGTATGTGTAGGTGCATCACAAAGTATTCCCACACCGAGCAGTCCCCATGGATACAGCGGAAGATTTTCACACAAAAAAGGGGCTACTCTCTCGGGACTTGGCTATATAGGTACAAATAATTTATTTTTACACAAAGAATACGGACCATGTGTTCGACTTGGCACTATACTGACAGATTGCCCAATAGTCGAAGAAAATCCGCCACTTGTTGAAAATACCACCTGTATAAACTGTCAAATGTGTGTTTCAAAGTGTCCCGCAAATGCTATTCGTGGCGAAATATACACTGTTGGTATGGAGGACTTCAAACTCCTTGACTCCCACGCATGCAGTGAATATATGAAAAAAGAATACAGACTAATCGGCAGAGGGTCTGTATGTGGAATATGTATGGCTATCTGTGCCCAAAGATTTCTTGAAAAATAATAGCTGAAAAGTTATTAACATTAAATATGAAAGTTGGTTGAAAAAATATGTCACAAAGCTCAGCAAATGTCCTTAATCTCGGTAAAAGTCCGACATCTACCATATTAAAACTATCTTGGCCGACAATAGTAGAACAAATTGCATTCACCATACTTAACTTTGCGGATACTGCAATGGTTGGTGTTTTGGGGGCTCAGTTTACAGCAGCAGTAGGTATCTCTGCTCCTGTTATTTGGCTTGCAAGCGGTATTATGGCGGCTATCAGCGTAGGCTTTTCGGTACAGGTGGCACAAAAAATAGGTGCTGACGATATGGTATCTGCTTCCAAAGCATCTTCACAATCACTATCCGCATCAATAGTACTTGGTGCAATAATTACACTTCTTGCACTTTCTGTAACAAATGTATTACCGAAACTTTTGGGTGCCGATGAAATAACCGCACCCATAACACGTGATTATTTCTTTATAATGTCATTTTCATTTTTTGTAAATACAGTACTTACTACCATTTCGGCAGTTTTACGATGTGCGGGAGACACAACATCACCACTGATAGGAAACAGTATCGCCATTGTTGCAAATATCATACTTAATTTTCTATTCATTTTCCCTGAACGCACAATGAATCTTTTCGGTAATGAGGTTTATGTTTGGGGTGCCGGTCTTGGTGTTAAGGGTGCAGCTCTTGCTACTCTCCTTTCTATCACAATAGCAACTCTTATTGTTCTTGTTATGTTCTTCTTTAATAGAAAAGGACTTAAAATTCATACAAAAGACGTATTTGTTTTTGATAAACAAATTAGTACTTCCGCTACGCAAATAGGTGTACCTGTTGCTTTGGAACGTGTTACTCTGTCACTTGGTCAAGTAGTATTTATGCGTATTATCTCATCAATGGGCACTTCCGCAGTAGCTGCTCACCACCTTGCTATTCAGGCAGAAAGTATGTCATATATGCCATCATTCGGCTTTGCGGTTGCGGCAACTACTCTTGTAGGACAGTCGATTGGTGCCGATAAACCGAAAATGGCAAAAGACTTTGGCCTAAAAGCCGCAAACATTGGTGCTATACTTATGACAGCGACAGGCGTTATACTGTTCTTCTTCGGTGAAGCAATAGTTTCTCTGTTTACTCCCGATCAAGAAGTTATAAAAATGAGTGGAGCAATACTTAAAATAGTTGCATTTGCTCAACCATTCGAGGCAGGTGCTACTATCTTTGCTGGTGCTTTGCGTGGTGCCGGTGATTCTCGATGGCCTTTCTATATTAATCTAATAGGTGTATGGGGATTTAGAATAGTTCTTGCTGCTATATTTGTATTTATGTTTAATTTAGGTCTTAGCAGTGTATGGGTAGCAATGCTTGTGGATCTTGTATTCCGTGGTATTGTATGCCACCGCAGATTTATAAAAGCGATAGGTTAATATAATAATTCATAAAAAAATCCTGATATATAAGTTTTCTTTTGCATTATTGACAAAATAAAATTATATTGATATATTTTAAGTATATGTTTAAGCTTATATAATCATATACTATATATAAGCAAATTCATTAAGGAGATGATAATATGACAGTTAAACAGTTATCTATATTTGTAGAAAATGAAGATGACAGCCTAATAGGTATAACAGATATTCTAAAAGAAAATAATATAGATATTCGTGCTTTGTCACTTGCAGATACTACCAGTTTTGGTGTACTTCGTCTTATTGTCAACAGTCCAAAGCTTGCTGTATCTATCTTAAAAAACAACGGATACACAGTATCACTTACAGAAGTTATTTGTATTCGTGTAAAAGATACACCGGGTGGTCTTGCAACAGCTCTCTCAACTCTGTCCCAAAATAATTTGAAAGTTGAATATATGTATGCCTTTATAAGCAGACAAAACGGTGCGGCATGCGTAATTTTAAGACTTGACGATATAGAAAAAGGTACAAAAGTAATTGAAGAAAATAATATGGATATACTTTCTGAAAAAGACTTTGAATAAATAAATATAAAAAATAAGGAGCAGTATGAAAAATAAATATTTACAAGTAGGAAAAATCGTAACAACGCATGGAGTTCGTGGAGAAGTAAAGCTACAACCATGGGGAAATGACCCGGATAATCTATGTACTTTCAAAGTATTCTATACAGACAAAGAACACAAACCATTTAAGGTTATGCGTTCTCGTAATCACTGCGGTATGATACTTATACAATTTGAAGGAATTGATACAAAAGAAAGCGCTGATAAACTTCGCGGAACTGTATTTTGCATAGATCGTGATGATGACACACTTGAAGAAGGACAGTACTACTGGCAAGACCTAATTGGACTTGACGTACTAGATGTTGATACAGGCAAAGAATACGGTAAGCTATGTGATATTACCGAAACAGGTGCAAACCTTGTTTATCATATAAAATTTGCCGATGGCAGTATCAATCTTATTCCGGCTATTGATGATGTTGTTATCAGTGTAGATCTTGATGAAAACATAATGAAAATTAGACCTTTGAAAGGACTGTTTGACGATGACGACACCAAGATTTGATATCGCCACACTTTTTCCGGAAATGTGCAGTGCGGTATTGAGTGAAAGTGTAATCGGTCGTGCTGTAAAAGCAAATAAACTTGATATACGTATACACAATATACGTAATTATTCAACAGATAAATGGAACAGAGTTGATGATACTACTTATGGTGGCGGTATGGGTATGCTAATGCAGGCAGAGCCTATTTACAAATGTTATGAAGACGCAAAAAACAGTATAGACGAAAAACCACTTGTTATAT
Organism: Angelakisella sp.; assembly: GCA_020024515.1. Lineage (GTDB taxonomy): Bacteria > Bacillota > Clostridia > Oscillospirales > Ruminococcaceae > Angelakisella. The sequence continues at coordinate 25,262 of JAHHTR010000005.1, read as the reverse complement.
ATATGAGTCCAAAAGGAAAAACATTAACACAAAACTTGTGTAATAAACTTGCAAACATAGACAGACCGATATTTATAATATGCGGACACTATGAAGGTATTGATGAACGATTAATCGAAGAAATTGTTGATATGGAAATCTCTATCGGCGACTATGTTCTTACCGGTGGTGAACTAGGTGCAATGGTGCTTGTTGACTCAATAGGCAGACTGTGCGACGGAGTGTTGAGTAACGAAAGTTGCTTTACGGAAGAAAGCCACTACAATGGATTACTTGAATATCCGCAATATACAAAACCTGCGGTTTGGCACGACAAAGAAGTTCCAAAAATACTTCTGAGTGGACATCACGAAAATATAAAAAAATGGAGACATCAAAAAGCACTTGAAAGTACATACTATAAACGTCCGGATATGCTGAAAAATTATAATCTAACAAAAGAAGATATTGCATTTTTACAAACACTAAAAAAATAAGTTTGTTGAAAACTTTATACAAAACTTATATTTTGTTAAAAACTTTATAGTATTTTTGTACAAAGGTATGCCTTTCTACCTATCAAATTATATACTTTCATCAAAAAATTTAAAAATAATATAATTTGTAAATTGAAATAGTTGACGATTTTCGATAATATGATATAATTGTCTTGTTGTGAGTTAATCTTAAAATGTATACCATGTATACAGAATATATTTTTTAGTAATAATGATATTATGTTACTAAAACTACTTATAAAAATATATACTACGATTATTTAGATTGGAGAGTTATCATTATGTTCGTTAAAGAAGTAACTGTACAAAATCACGTTGGTCTACATGCAAGACCTGCTACATTCTTTATCCAAAAAGCAAATGAGTTTAAATCATCTATTTGGGTAGAAAAACAAGAGCGTAGAGTAAACGCAAAGAGTCTACTTGGTGTACTATCACTTGGTATTGTTGGTGGCACAGAAATAAAAATTATTGCTGATGGCACAGATGAAGAACAAGCTATCGATTCACTTGTAAAACTAATTGAATCAGGCTTTGCTGAATAAATTTAATTACAAAATATAAAAATAAAAAAGGCCTAGTTTTCATTATTATAGTGAAAACTAAGCCTTTTTTATACCCTAATATTAAAAAATTATTTTAAAGAATTATTTACAAATGTCTTCATACACTCAAAAGTTTCTTGACTTATCATATGTTCAACATTACACGCATCTTTTGACGCTGTTTGTTCATCAACACCTATCATCATAAAAAACTGCTTTAAGCAACAATGTTTTTGATAAACTTCTTCAGCTATCGCTTTACCTTCTTTTGTAAGAGTTATATATCCATGACCATCAACATCTATATATTTTTTAGTTTTTAGCTTTTTCATAGCAATACTAATACTTGGTTTGGAATAACCGGTATCGTTCACTATGTCAATAGAGCGAACATCACCTATTCTCTGCTGTAAAATATATATAGTTTCCAAATAGTCCTCGGCAGATTGATTTGTTGAAATCACATTATTCCTCCTTTAAATAATTTAATAAACTGCTCATTTGTATATTAACATATTTACAACAGTTTATCAAGTTTTTAAATTATTTAATAAACCTATCAATAGCATGATTTAGTTCTTGTATTGACTGCATATCATTATTTTCAACAGCATCTACTATACAATGTTCAATGTGATCTTGCAGTATTATTTTACCTGTATTGTTTACAGCGGATTTTACCGCTGATAACTGTATCAATATTTCACTACAATCTCTACCGTCCTCTACCATTGTTTTAATTGACTGTAAATGTCCGATAACTCTTGATAAACGGTTTAGAACTGCCTTTTGATTGGCATGAGTATGTGTATGTGTAATAGCTACACCGTCTTTATTAATATGCGTGTGTTGTCCCATTTTTTTAATATCCTCTAAAACTATCTTTTATATATCATTGCGAACAATATCTTCATAAGTTTGACCTTTTATGACAATACGGTCTTTACCATCTTTTACCATAATAACAGGCGGTGTCAAGTTTCTGTTATAGTTTGATGACATAGCATAGTTATATGCACCTGTTGACATAACTGCCAAAGTATCACCTATTTCTACATTTTGCAACATAATATTCTCACCCAAAAGGTCACCTGACTCACAGCATTTTCCCGCAATAGTTACCTTATTTGTCTTTTCTTCATTTGCTCTGTTTGCAACAGTAAATGTATAATCTGCTTTATACAGTGCGTATCTTGGATTATCACACATACCACCATCAACCGAAATATATGTACGGATATTCGGTATTTCCTTTATAGCACCTATCTTATATAGTGTAATACCTGCCTCGCCCACAATAGAACGTCCCGGCTCAAAAATCAAAAACGGTAAATCAAACTGTTTTTTCTCACAAGTTGTCTTTATTGTAACAATTATGTCTTTTACAAAATTTGTATAGCTTGGTGGATCATTTTCTTTTATGTATTTAATACCAAAGCCGCCACCCATATTCAGCTCTTTTACTGTAAATCCAAATTTCTCTCTTATATCACACATAAAATTAAGCATTATTTCGCTTGCATGGCAAAATGGCTCTATATCAAAAATTTGTGAACCGATATGGCAGTGTAATCCGCTCAAATTCAAATTTTCTGCTTTTAAACTCTGTTCTACGGCGTCCAGTGCCTCGCCTGTTTCCAGTGCAAAGCCAAACTTACTGTCTATTTGCCCTGTACGTATAAAGTCATGTGTATGCGCATCTACACCTGGCTTTATTCTTAACATAATATTGATTTTCTTGTTTGCGGCAGCTGCAAGTTTATCCAATAGTTTAAGTTCAAAAATATTATCTACAACTATTCTTCCTACACCATACTCTATTGCCATTATAAGCTCATTTGGTGTCTTATTGTTACCATGAAATACTATTTTTCCCGCAGGAAAATCGACAAGTTTCGCCGTATAGAGTTCGCCCCCCGATACAACATCTATTCCCATATTCTCGTCTTTTATAATACCACACATAGCTTTGCAGTTAAAAGCTTTTGACGCATAGGCAACCATACCGTATCCATCATAATAATCATTAATAGCATTCACATAGCTCTTACAATTCTTGCGTATTTGGTCTTCGTCCATAACATACAGCGGTGTACCATACTTTTCTGTCAAAAAAAGTGTATCTATTCCGCCTATTGCAAGATTACCTTTTTCATTTATTTGCAAACTTTCTGTAATCATACTTTTTAACCCCTCTTAAAAATTCAGATTATAAAATTTATGAGTCTGCCTCTATATCCTCTATTATCTGGTGTACTGTATCCAAACCAAAACCGCTTTCAGATGAAAAAGGTATCATAGTTACATCTTCACCCATTGGTATTTCTGTCTTGAATTCTTCCAGTCTCTTTGTAAGTTGTGCTTTGCTCAGTTTATCTGCCTTTGTCAATACAACAACAAATGGCAGTTCACTGTCAATCAAAAAATCTATCATTGTTATATCGTCTTTTGTTGGCTTGTGCCTTATATCCACAAGTGCAAAAACAAGACGAATATCTCTTTCACTGTTAAAATATCCTTCTATTAGCTCTGCCCATCTTCTTTTTTCACCATTTGAACGTTTAGCATAGCCATAGCCGGGTAAGTCTACAAAATGTATTTTTTCACTGTCAAAATAATTTATTGTAATAGTTTTACCCGGAGTGGCACTCACTCTCGCAAGTGCCTTTCTGTTAAATACTTTGTTTATCATTGATGACTTGCCCACATTGGAATGTCCAGCAAATATTATCTCTGCTTTTTCATAAGGTGGTATTTGCTTTAATGTTCCGAATGAAGTTAAAAACTCAACTTTATTATAATTCATATTTATTCCTTTCATTTTTTAATGCAAAGCAAGTCATAATCCTTTTTACAAATTCAAATAATTAAAAGTATTCTTTTACCTTACTGTCTCTGTCTTCTTTTATTATAACGGTTTTTTCTTCCGATACCGCTTTGCATTGGTCATTGTTCGGTAGTTTACAAAGTGCGTTTTTCAGCACTGTATCTATTGTTTTTGCAGGGATAAATTCAATATTTTCTTTTACTATATCCTCTACTTCGTCGAGATCAGGAATATTTGCAAAAGGTATAATAACTTTTTTCATACCTTGTTTATATGCTGCCATTGTCTTTTCACGAAGTCCGCCTATCGGCAATACATTACCACGTAGCGTTATTTCACCTGTCATTGCAACATCGTGACGCACCGGTATATCGGTAAGAGCCGATACCATAGCTGTACAAATAGTTATACCTGCCGATGGACCGTCCTTTGGCACAGCACCCTCAGGGAAATGTATATGTATATCCTTTGTCTTATAAAAATCATTATCTATGCCATATTTACTTGTACGACTTCTTATGCAAGTTACAGCAGTAGATACAGATTCTTTCATAACATCACCAAGTGAACCTGTCATTTTGTTTTCACCCTTACCGTTTAACACAGCTACTTCGGCTTGCAACATTTCGCCACCTACCGATGTCCATGCCAAACCGTTTGCAATACCTACTAGGTCTTCTTTTGGCTTTTCATCATCTTTAAATCTCGGTGTACCCAAGTATTCAAGCAAGTCTTTTGCCTTAATTTTTATCTTTTCAGGTGCAGCTTTTACAACAAACTTCATATCACATTTACGGCAAATCTTCGCAATCATTCTTTCCAGTGTTCTGACGCCTGCCTCACGTGTATAATTATCAATAATACTGTATATAGCGCTATTTTCTATACTTAATTGTTGTGATGAGATACCATGTTTTTTTATTTGTTTTGGTATCAAATGATTTTTACAAATATTAAATTTTTCCTCACGTGTATATGATGTCAATTCTATTATTTCCATTCTGTCAAGAAGTGGAGCTGGTATTGTCTCTCGATTATTTGCAGTAGCTATAAAGAATACTTGTGATAAATCCACAGGTATTTCTATATAGTGGTCACGAAATGCCTTATTTTGCTCACTGTCAAGAACTTCGAGCATAGCTGCCGATGGATCACCTCTATGGTCACTGCCAAGCTTGTCTATCTCATCAAGCAACATAAGTGGATTTAACGACTGTGCTTGTTTTAGTGAAGCTATTATTCTCCCCGGCATAGCACCAAGATATGTCTTTCTGTGTCCGCGAATATCCGCCTCATCACGCACACCGCCAAGTGACAGTCTGACATATTTTTTACCCATTGACTCAGCTACCGAGCGAGCAATAGATGTTTTACCTATTCCTGGAGGTCCAAGCAAACAAATAATTTGTCCTGCTGTGTCACCTGCCATTTTTTTGACTGCAAGAGTTTCCAAAATTCTCTCTTTAACCTTTTTAAGTCCATAATGGTCTTTATCAAGAATTTTCCTTGCTTTTTCTACATCTATCTTATCTTTTGTGAATTTATTAAAAGGTATTTCAAGTATACTGTCAAGTTGTGTACGAATAACAGTACCTTCTTGCGAATTAATAGATAAAAAGTCAAGTTTATCTATTTGTTTTAACAGTTTTTCTTCTGAGTCTTTTTCCAGTTTAAGTTCACGTATCTTTTTTCTATATGAATCAATCTCGTTTTCTTCACTGTCTCCACCATTTAATTCATCTTTAAGTACCTTTATTTGTTCACGCAAGTAATAGTCACGTTGATTTTTATCCATCTGTGTCTTTACTTTTTCTTGAATATCTATCTCAATTTTTAATATCTCTACTTCTTTTGACAGTACATCAATCAATAAATCAAGTCTTTTAAAAGGTTGAGATTCTTCCAATATCTTTTGCTTTTCCATAAAACCGAATTGCATATTTCCCGCTATAAATTCTGCAAGTTCAACAGCATCATCACTTAAAAGAATTTCAGACAAAAGTTCATTTGGCATTGTTGGAGACAAATCACCGTATTCAGAAAAAGAGTCTTTAAGAATACGAATTTTCGCTTCTATACTTTCTTTATCCGCTGACATACGTTTTAGTGGATAATGCTTTATAGCAGAAATCAAAAAAGGAGTATCTTCTGTAAATTCAATAACTTTTGCTCTGTACAGTCCTTCTACAACTACTCTCAATCTGTCATTTTCGGAACGAACTATTTGTCTTATTTCCGCAACAACACCTATTTTATATAGATTATCTACTTCTACATCTTCATCAAGCGCATCTTTTTGCGCAATAAGAAAAATTTTTCTGTCTGCATTCATTGACGCGTGCAATGCCCTTATAGATTTTTCTCTTGCAACATCAAAATGCAATATCATATTTGGAAATATTACCATTCCACGCATAGCAAGAGTTGGTATTTCTATCGCTTCTGTTGGTATTTCTATGCTGTTATCTAATTTTCCAGTAGTTTTTACATTTTTTTCACTCATAAAATCACTACCTTTCTACAATAAATTTATATATATTATAATTGCTATCCCCCATAATTAAAAGAGGATAGCAACATAAATTTTGCAATTAAGCATCTTTTTCATCACTCTCAAGAGAAATATTATGCAAAACCTTTGGTTTTCTTGTTATGAGAGTTATTTTCGGTTCACTGTGATTAACTACACAATCCTCTGTAATCAAAACTTGCTTTACATCTGCACGAGAAGGGATATCAAACATAGTTTCTTTTAATGTATCTTCCATTATTGAACGCAAGCCTCTTGCTCCTGTTTTTCTTTCGATAGCCATATTTGCAATAGCAAGCAAGGCATCATCTTCAAAATCAAGATCAATATTATCAAGATTAAATAACTTTTTATATTGTCTTACAAGAGAATTTTTTGGTGCTTTCAGTATAGTAACCAGTGCCTCTTTGTCCAAGTCTTCTAATGATGTAATAACAGGTATTCTACCGATAAGTTCCGGAATAATACCGAATTTTACTAAATCATGTGGCTCAACTTGTTTCATCAGCGTAGCACGTTTCTTATCTTCGCTCTCTTTTATTTTTGCACCAAAACCAATTCCGGAATTTTCTGTACGTTTTGCTATTACTTTATCAAGTCCCTCAAACGCACCGCTGCAAATAAACAAAATATTCTTTGTATTTATTTGTATAAACTCTTGTTGAGGGTGCTTTCTTCCACCTTGTGGAGGAACATTTGCAATTGTTCCCTCGATTATTTTCAGTAATGCTTGCTGAACACCCTCACCGCTTACATCACGTGTAATAGATGGGTTTTCCGATTTTCTTGAAATTTTATCTATCTCATCAATATATATTATTCCACGTTCTGCTAGCTCTATATCAAAATCTGCTGCCTGTATCAAACGCAAAAGTATATTTTCAACATCTTCACCAACATAGCCTGCCTCTGTAAGAGTTGTTGCATCGGCTATTGCAAAAGGAACATTCAGTGTTTTTGCAAGAGTTTGTGCAAGCAAAGTCTTGCCGACACCGGTAGGTCCAAGTAGCAAAACATTACTCTTACCAAGCTCTACGTCATCTTTATCATTCATTGTATAAATTCTTTTGTAATGATTATAAACAGCAACAGAAAGAGTCTTTTTTGCCTCCTCCTGACCTATTACATAATCATCAAGCACAGATTTGATTTCAATTGGTTTTGGTAATTTAAAATTATTTTCTGTCTGCTTACCCTTTTTTGTAGGCTTGCTATTTAATAAAACATTATTGCATAGCTCTATACACTCATTACATATTGCAACACCGGGGCCCATAATTAGTTTTTCAACTTGATCCTGTGTTTTGCCACAAAATGAGCAATACATTTGGTTGTCTTTTTTTGCCATACCTAAAAATCTCCTAAGTTATAAATATAACATTATTCCCTTGTTGTAATTACTTTGTCAATTAGTCCATACTCACAAGCTGTATCAGCATCCATAAAGTTATCTCTCTCTGTATCTTTTTTGATAACATCAAGAGGTTGGCCTGTTTGTTCAGCAAGTATTGTATTTAGCTTCTCTTTTATTTTTAACAATCTATTTGTGTGTATTTCAATATCTGTTGCTTGACCTTGTACGCCGCCTAATGGTTGGTGTATCATTATTTCACTGTTTGGCAAAGCAAAACGTTTTCCTTTTGTACCTGATGATAGCAAAAATGCACCCATAGATGCTGCCATACCTATACAAATTGTTGATACATCACATTTGATGTATTTCATTGTATCATATATTGCCATACCGGCAGTAATAGAACCACCAGGGCTATTTATATATAGTGAAATATCTTTTTCAGGGTCTTGGCTTTCAAGATAAAGAAGCTGTGCAACCACCAAACTTGATGTAACATCATTAACCTCATCACACAACATAATTACTCTGTCATTTAGCAAACGTGAATATATATCATAAGAACGCTCGCCTCTGCTTGTCTGTTCAATAACAACAGGTACTAAACTCATAATAAGAACAACTCCTTTACATAGTGGGATATAATTCCCCTAAATTAACATTTTTTAAGTCTTCCCACACCCAAAAAAACGTACTTTTTATCGAAAAATGGATAAAAATCAAATTATATGTTTAAGGCTGTGTATTTATAACACAGCCCGTAACACGTTTAAATAAAATTAACTATAATTTATAAAGCTACTTAAAATAAATTATTCTTTATCTTCTTTTGCAACTTTTTTTGCAGTAGTTTTCTTTACAGTTGCTTTCTTTACAGTTGCCTTTTTTGCAGTTACTTTTTCAGCATCTTCGTTTTCTTCTGCTGCAACTTCTGTAATTTTAGCATTTGCTTTCAAGAAGTCGATTGTTTTGTTGTTTGTCAAAGTTTCTTTAACATTTTCTTCTGATAGATATTCTTTTACTTTCTCAACTTCCATACCGTACATCTTAGCGGCATTAGCAAATTCTTCTTCGATTTCCTCTGCTGTTGGTACAATATTTTCTTCTTTTGCTATTTGTTCAAGTGTTAATTCAATACGTACTTGTTTCTCAGCTTGTTCTTCAAAACCTTTACGGAATGAATCCATATCAGAACCTGTGTATTTAATGTAATCTTGAAGATTTAGACCTTGCATTTGTAGTCTGTAAGCAAACTCACGAACAAGATAATCAATTTTATTTTCTACCATTGCGTGTGGAATATTTACTTCCAATTTTTCTGCTGCAAGCGCACAAACCTCGTCTTCAAGGTTTCTTTCACTTACAGTTTCTTTACGTTTCATCATACCTTCTTTGATGTCGTTTTTAAGTTCATCAAGTGTATTGAATTCACTTACATCTTTAACAAACTCGTCATCAATTTCCGGTACTTCTTTATATTTTAGACTGTTTATTGTTGTTTTAAACACAGCAGGTTTACCTTTTAATTCTTCTGCATGGTATTCTTCTGGGAAAGTAACATTTACTTCAAATTCTTCACCTATTTTTTTACCGATAATTTGATCTTCAAATCCTGGTATAAATTGACCTGAACCCAAAACCAGATCATAACCTTCACCTTTGCCACCTTCAAAAGCAACACCATCAACAAAACCTTCAAAATCGATATTGGCTGTATCGCCTTCTTGTGCTTCTCTATCATCAATATCTACCAAACGGCTGTTTCTGTCAGCCATTCTGTTTAGTTCTTCTTCAACTTCTTCATCAGTTACAGCAGCAACTACTTTTTTAACTTCCAAACCTTTGTAGTCTTTAACTGCTACTTCCGGTTTAACTGTTACTTTAACTGTAAATGTGTAACCTTCAACAGTTACTTCATTCATTTCCATTTCGCCTTGTGTAACAGGTGTCAAACCGCTCTCATCAAGAGCTTTTCTGTAAGCATTGCCGTATGTAGCATCAATAGCATCGTTGCAGAAATACTCTGCGCCAACCATTTTCATAACCATATTACGTGGAGCTTTACCCTTACGGAAGCCATGAATATTAAGTCTCTTTGAATTTTTACGATATGACTCTTCGTAAGCTGCTTTAAATTCTTCACCATCTACTGTAATTTTTAGTTCATAAACGTTTTCTTCTACTTGATTTTTTGATACTAGTTTCATTATAACTATTTCCTCCAAAATTTTTAAATCTTATATAGTATATCATAAAAAAACATACATTTACAATACATATTTATGATATTTATAATATTCTTTTTTTTTACATATACATAATTTATAAGTTTGTCATTATAACCTATTATGACACAATAGGTTTATTATACCATATATTTTCCTTAAAAGCTACTGTTTTTTAAGATATTTTAAAAATAAATAATACTAAATTATCACTTTTTTAATAAATTAATATAAAAATAATACGAATTTTTCCTTACTAAATAAATTTTTGATATAATCCTGTTCTTATTATATTTTTATATGTTAATTAAATTACTTTAAACGGTCTGAATTTTAAATAATCTGCCGATATAGGAACAAGTTCCACACCTTTATATATACCACTGTATACATTTTTCAATCCGTCACCGTGAATATGCCCATAGTAGCACTTTTTAACGTCATACTTATTCATAACATCAAAAAATTCCGATATTTCTTGACCGTTATAGTATGGTGGATAGTGTAAAAATAAATATTTAGTGGAATTCGTATCCATAAATGAAAGTGATGCCTCTATTCTGCCAAGTTCACGTGCAATTATCTTTTTGTCCTGTGCCTCACCATTTTCAAAAATCCAACCACGAGAACCACAAATATTTATTTCTTCAATATCAAAACTGTTATTATGCAGCAATGACATTGTCTCAAATCCGTTTTCTTCAAAGAATTTGTAAATTTTATTTTGTGTCACCCACCAATAATCATGGTTACCCTTTAAAATCAGTTTTTTTCCATTTAGCTTTTCTATAAAGGTAAAATCCGGTATCGCCTCACTCAATTTCATTGCCCATGATATATCGCCGGCAATTACCACTGTGTCATCATTTGTTACTGTGTTCTGCCAATTTGTCTTTATTTTTTCAACATAACCGTCCCAACCGCCAAAAATATCCATTGGTTTTTTGTTACCCAATGATAAGTGCAAATCACCTATTACATATATTGACAAAACACTCTCCTCCATTCTTATACATCTAAGCTAAATGTATTTTCATAGTAATCTACTATAAATTTTCCATTATCATTTGTTACTGTCCCTACATCAAAACTGGGTTGAAAATTTTGATATTCCACATATTCTATTAAAAAATTTTCTGCTGTGTCTATAATTTTTCTTTGTTTGGATTTTGTAACTGCTTCAAGTGGCGAAACCATACTGTCACTTTTCCTTGTCTTTACTTCAACAAAAGCGATAATATCACCTTTTGTGGCTATTATATCTATTTCGCCACATAGCTTTGTATAGTTTCTTTTGATAATTATATATCCATTATCAATCAGATACTTGCAAATTAAATTTTCACCGATGTTTCCTATATTTTTATTTTGTTTAACAGCCATTATTTTTCGCCTGTTATCTTCTTTAAAAAAGATAGTCTATGCACAGGAAGTATACCATACTCCTCTATTTTTTCATAGTGAAGTTTTGTGCCATAACCTTTGTGCTTTTCAAAACAATATTGGGGATACTTTTCGGCTACTTTTATCATATATTTGTCACGCAAAACCTTTGCTACTATTGATGCGGACGCAATAACCGCACTCTGCGCATCACCTTTTATTACTGTTTTTGTCTCTATTGGAAGTTTTGGTGCTCTGTTTCCGTCAATCAATGCAAGTGTAGGAAGTGGCAAATTATCTTCTTTCAGTTTTTCCACCAGATTTTCATACGCTCTTTGCATAGCAAGATATGTTGCATTCAAAATATTTATTTTATCTATCTCTTTTTCTGTTGCTGTGCCATATCCATAATAAATTTTGCCTTTGCTGTTATCTATATAATCAAATATTTTTTCTCGCTTTTTTTCACTCAATTTTTTTGAGTCATTTAACTCTGTTATCTCAAAATTTTCATCAACTATATAGACACAGCCTGCATATACTTCACCTGCTAATGGTCCTCGTCCTGCCTCGTCAATTCCACAAATAAAATTTACATTTTCATTTTTCATTATATCCTTATCAAAGGCATATAGTTCAGCGTATGTCATTCTTCCTCCACAACTACCTTTTCAACAGGTCTTTCCAACGTCAAATTTCCAAGTTTACCGCTTCTGAATTCATCAAGCAACATAATTGAACATCTTTCTGTATTTATATGTCCGCCGCTCATCAGCATACCGCGACGTTTTGCAATAGCTTCAAGTAAATCATATCCGTCCAAATTTGCAACATCATCTTCTGTCACCTTGTATCTTTCAACAAGTTTTTCGGGATATATTTTTTGCATAAGCTCCAATAGTTTTACAGCAAGATGTTCTATATCCAAAATATCGTCTTTTATAGCACCTGTAAATGCAAGATGCTCAGCATATCGTTTGTTTTCAAATTTTGGCCACAATACACCCGGCATATCAAGTAATTCTATACCACTTTCAAGTGTTACCCACTGTTTACCTCGTGTAACACCAGGTCTATCTTCTACCTTTACCCTTTTACCTCCGGCAAGTCTGTTTATAAGAGAAGATTTACCTACATTCGGTATACCTACTATCATTATTCTTATCGGTCTTGTGGTTGAAACATTATTCTTTTCCCACTGCTTAATTTTTTCTGCAAGGGTTTCACGGACTGCCTGTGGAAAAACCTTTAAACCTTTACCGGTTTTGCAGTCTGTCGGAATAGCAACTATTCCTTTTTCTTTATAATAAGCAAGCCATTTCTTTGTTATTTCTTCATCAGCGTTGTCAGCCTTATTCATAAGTAACATTTTCGGCTTTGTACCTATTATATTTTTTAGTTGAGGGTTGCGACTCGCCTGCGGTATACGTGCATCTGTCACCTCTACAACCATATCTACCAATTTTATATCTTTTTCTATCATTCTGTTAGTTTTAGTCATGTGACCCGGAAACCACTGTATATACATATCATTTGACAAGACAAAGACACCTCCCGATTTTTTTATATTTTATGTCAATACTTTTTTTATCAACAGTATATCTTTATTTTAGTTAATAAATTTAATGGTGTGAAAAAAAGAGGACATTATTCATGTCCTCACTTTCTTTCAATTTGTAGTTTTTAGAGCTGTACTTATTAGCGAAGAGCCTCTTTAACTTTAGCTGCTTTACCAACTCTGCTACGTAAGTAGTATAGTTTGCTTCTGCGAACTTTACCGGCACGTACGATTTCTACACTGTGTACATTTGGGCTGTGGATTGGAAATACTCTCTCAACGCCAACGCCGTGTAGCAGACGACGAACTGTAAATGTTTCTGAAATACCGCCGTGTTTTTTAGCGATTACTGTACCTTCAAATGCTTGAAGTCTCTCTCTGTCGCCCTCTTTGATTTTAACTTGTACTCTTACTGTGTCACCAACGTTTACTGTTGGGATTTCTTTTTTCATACTTTCGCCTGCAATAAGTTTTAATGCGTCCATTAATTTTTCCTCCTATAAAATATCCTGATATTCTTATCCATAAACGGACAGCGGACTATCGGTTTAATGCCGTATCTTGCAAAGCCTATCTTCACAAGACGTACATCAAAACCCGACAAAATTTTTGTCGGTTCTCATGCCCTACCATTTTATCACATATTTTTGTTAAAATCAAGGAGTTTTTATACAAACCCATTATTTTCTTTCAATTTAATTTGTATAAAATAACATCAAAATAAAAATTTTAAGCATTATTCTTCAATAATTGTTTCTTATGATATTTCTTCTATTGATATTTCTTCATCAGTTTCCTCATCGTCAACTTCGGCATCAATATTCACAGGCTTTGCACCAAGTTTTTTAGGTTTTGCACTTGCTTTTTTAAGATTATCTTTTTCTTCCATTACCTTTGCGGCAACTTCTTCACATATATCAGAGTGCTCAGTCAAATAAATCTTAACATTGTCTCTGCCTTGTCCCAAACGTTCACCCATATATGAGAACCAAGAACCGCTCTTATTGATTATATCCAGCTGTACTGCAAGGTCAAGAACCTCACCTACTCTTGAAATTCCCTCACCATACATTATATCAAACTCTGCTTCTTTGAATGGTGGTGCAACTTTATTTTTAACAACCTTTACACGTGTACGGTTACCGATTATTTCTGTACCTATTTTAAGTGAATCAATACGTCTTACATCCAGTCTTACAGATGAATAGTATTTTAGTGCACGTCCACCTGTTGTGGTTTCAGGATTACCATATACAACACCGATTTTTTCACGTAATTGGTTAATGAATATAACCATACAGTTGCTTTTTCCTATTATACCTGTCAATTTTCTAAGTGCTTGTGACATTAGTCTTGCTTGCAAACCAACGTGGTTATCACCCATTTCGCCCTCTATTTCAGCTTTTGTTACCATTGCGGCTACTGAGTCCACAACTACAACATCAACCGCACCTGAGCGAACAAGTGCCTCGCATATTTCCATCGCTTGCTCACCTGTATCAGGTTGTGATACCAAAAGCGAATCAATATCAACTCCAAGCGCCTGTGCATATACAGGGTCAAGCGCGTGCTCAACGTCAATAAATACAGCTGAACCGCCAGCTTTTTGTGCCTGTGCAACAACATGTAGTGCAACTGTTGTTTTACCTGAGCTTTCAGGTCCGTATATTTCTATAATTCTCCCCTTTGGTAAACCACCGATACCAAGAGCTATATCAAGTGACAATGAACCTGTTGAAATAGCCTCAACATTCATAGTTGTGTTTTGTCCAAGTTTCATAACCGCACCTTTACCGAATTGCTTTTCGATATTTGCAAGTGCTGTTTCAAGTGCCTTTTGTCTTCCTTCTTCTGATGTAATTGGAGTTGGTATTGGTTTAACCTTTGTTTCTTTTGCCATAGTCTTATTTTCCTCCTAATATTTTATATAAAAAATCAATAAATTAACTAAAACAATACGAACATAAGCGAAAGTTTGTTCGTGTAAATATATTATATAATATTAATCTGATTTTTGCAATAGATTTTTAAATAAATTTTTATCCCCTCTCTTTTTTAGGCAATACACTGTTTAACCTTACAAATGTTAATTGCACAATATTCCCTTTATTATTAAGAAAGGGGATAATTTTTTTATATTATACTTGTTTTTCTGTATTATAAAATTTCTTATATATAAATATTGCTATACTTATACTTACCAATGTAAGAAGTCCAAGTAACAATTCTACAATAAATATATTTGTAAGTGCACCTGCTTGGAATAATCCCGCCGGGAAGTTAATCATAGCATGCAAAAGTACAGCTAACGGAAGTAACCATATTTTTTTGTTTCTTACAGAAATAAATACAATTACCGACAAAGATATGTGAATTGCAATCGCAAAAGTTCTTTCAAGTAATGACAGTACGGCACTCATTGGTTGTGTTTGAGCAATACTGTTAAGGACACCAACTATTGCTTGCGCCTGTGCTTTTGGTATATTTGGACCAAAAGACGCCTCAAAGCCATGTGTAAATACAGTGTTATAGAGCATATAATTTGACAGAATAGACAGACCTATCAAAATAACTACTTCCATACCGCCATGACCTATACCATAGGATACTGCATCTTCTATTTTGTTGCAATCTTTAAGTAAAAATTTAAATGCTGTAAATCTTCCGATTTCTTCAAATATACCTGCAATCACTCCGCCATATATTGCATAGTAAATCGGATTGCTTACCAATGCTTGTTGAAAAGGTGACGAAACACCAAGTACCATTTGATGAACAAGTTTTTCAAGACCGAATACCATAAAAGTAAATGTTATTGCACCAACAATAATTGCTCTAAATGAACCTTTTTTAAACTTTATCCAAACAAATGCAAGTATCAGTGGTAATATAAAACCCATAAGCATTTGTATAATAAGAGTTATCTTTGCTGTTTGTGTCATTGCTAAAATTTCCATAAACAAATCCTCCTAATAAATTAATAGACCAATAATTATTGTACTATCCTGTTTACTGATGTGACGCCGTTTATTCTGCGTAATGTTGCCATAATGGAATTTAATTGCTCCAAATCTTTTATACTAATTGTTGCCTGAATGCTGGAATGGTTATTTTTTATTTCACGTGCAAGAAGTGTGTGTATAGGAACCTTTACATTTGACAATGCAATACTTACATCTGCCAAAAATCCTGAACGGTCTTCTCCTATTATTTCAATAGTAGATTTAAACTTCTCGTTTGTCTCTGTTGCCCACGAACATTTTACTATACGTTCTTGGTCAACATTTGCAATATTTAAGTTTATACAGTCTTTTTTATGCACTGATACACCAAAACCACGTGTAACAAATCCGACTATTTCGTCTCCCGGTAGCGGAGTGCAGCATTTTGCGAACTTAACCAGACAGCCTTCCAGTCCTTCAACAATAACACCGCTGCTTGTTTTGCTCTTTGTTTTCTTTATGATATTGTCAGCAATAACCGCTTTGGAATCTGCACGATATTTTTTGTAAAAATCTTCTTTTACGCGAGGAATAATCTTTTGTAACGATACTCCACCGTATCCGATAGCCGCCCAAAAATCTTCTATTGTATTGAAACGTTGTCTGTTTGCAAGTTCAAGTAAAAATGTCTCTTTATCACTCTCCGGAAGTGCGATAAGATTTCTGTGGAATTCTTTTTCAAGCGCAAGTTTACCTTCTGCAACGTTTTCTTCACGTTTTTCTCTTTTGAACCACGCACGAATTTTATTACGTGCCTCCGATGTCTTAACAATTTTGAGCCAATCTCTGCTTGGTCCATTATTTGGATTATTAGATGTTATAATTTCAACAATTGAACCTGTTTTAAGTTGATAATCAAGCGACACCATTCTGCCGTCTACCTTACCGCCAACGGTTTTATTTCCGACTGCTGAGTGTATAGCATATGCAAAATCTATAACAGTAGAACCGACCGGCAAGCTGATTACATCTCCACGAGGAGTAAATACAAATACCTCATCAGCAGCTATATCTGTTTTAATGGACTTTACTATTTCTTCGGCATCGTCACTCTCTTTTTGTGAATCCAAGAGTTGTCTTATCCATGTCAGCTTTTCGTCAAGAGTACCGGTTTTTCCATTCATTCCCAGTTTATATTTCCAGTGTGCCGCAACGCCGTATTCCGCTGTATAGTGCATTTCCCACGTACGAATTTGCACCTCAAACGGTATACCTTCTTTATCAATAACAGTTGTGTGTAATGATTGATACATATTTTGTTTAGGCGTACTGATATAATCCTTAAATCTATTAGGAATAGGCTTCATCATATCGTGTATAAAACCCAAAACATTGTAACACTCCATAACAGAATCGACAATAACTCTAACAGCATATACATCATATATTTCATTAAAGTCTTTGCACTGCATAAACTCTTTTCTGTATATACCATAAGTACTTTTTACCCTACCAAAAATATGAGCTTTTACATTTTCTTTTTGCAGTCTCTCGCCTATACGCTCTATTATATTATCAATAAAATTTTGTCTTTCTTCTTTACACAGTGTCAACTGCTTTTCTATCTCACTGCAAGCAATCGGGTCAAGATAATGGATAGCAAGGTCTTCCAATTCTTGTTTCATAGCACTCATACCAAGTCTGTGTGCAAGTGGTGCATACACTTCCATTGTTTCCAGTGCTTTGAGCCTTTTCTTTTCCTCCGTTTGATATTCAAGCGTACGCATATTGTGTAGTCTATCGGCAAGTTTTATAATAATTACTCGAACATCTTGTGCAACGGCAAATAACATTTTTCGTACATTTTCCGCCTGTTGACGTTCACGAGAAGTAAACGGCACACCTTTTAGTTTGGTTACACCGTCTACAAGCAGTGCTATTTCCGAACCAAATATTTTTTTGACATCTTCCGATGTCGTTTGCGTATCTTCCACAACATCGTGAAGCAGTGCCGCCACAACGGTATCTGTATCCATTCCAAGTTCCACTAGGATAATTGCAGTTGCAACAGGATGTAGTATATATGGATCTCCCGATTTTCTCAGTTGTCCCCTATGTTCTTCTCTTGACAAAATAAATGCCTTACGTATTTTATCCAAATTATATTGCTTTCCTGTCTCGACAATAACATTTTTAAGCATTAAAAAATATTTATCATCTTCACACAAGTCATCGTAATCAATAATTTTTTCTTCTATAACTTCAACTTCGTTTACATTATTTTTATCATTTTTGTTTTCCATTGTATCCTCATTTTCTATTTTTATAATTAAGCTAATTGTCTTGATTGCAAATTTATATAGGTTTTTGCTGTCTTGTAGTCTATTTTCTCTTTTGTTGGTACTATAACTATACCTCTTACTCCATCAATGGTTTCATATTTAATCAGTTTCAATTCCTTTAATATCTGCAAAGATACAAGCACATCAAAATATGATAATTGATTTTTAAGGTTATAGTAAATAAAGTCTTCTCCTGCTATATACGGTGTATTTTCTCGCAAAAACTTAAATAAAACAAGCATTTTTTCACGAGTAAATATATATTTTTCCTTATTTTCAAGAGTGACTTCTTCTTTACACATTATTTTATCAAATAATTGTCTTTCTGTCATCTTTTGTGTTGCATCAAAATCTTTCGGAACAATAGAAACTATTTTTACAGAAGGACGGTCTATTCCCCTAAATGTATTAATTCCCAAACTTATTGCAACATCAACAGGTGTATTGATATCTATGTCAAACATTTTTTCTTTGACCGAAAACAACAGAGTATCAACTGTATTATCAGTATTGTCACCAAGTGTCAATTTTAAATGATTTCCGTTACTTAAAGGTGAAATAGCTTTTAATATAACATTTCTAAGTACAGGTATCGGCTGTGTATTTTCACAACCAAAAGGTTCAAGTGTATTCAATGAATTAATATTATTAAGGTTAATGTCTTTTATATCTATATTACCATCAATTGCAAGTGTTTTATATGGCATGGTCTCAAAATTATTCTTACAATATTCTTCCATTTTTTCTATGAATAAATCTAAATTTTCTTCTTTTAGAGAAAGTCCGGCTGCCATTGGGTGACCACCATATTTTATAAGCAAATCACTGCAATATTTTATTGCATCAATTATGGAAAATCCATCTACACTGCGTGCTGAACCACGTATTTCTCCGCTATCCATAACAGTTAATATTATCGCCGGTTTTAAATATCTGTCAACAAGTCTTGATGCGGTTATTCCAATAACACCTGCATTCCAATCTCTACCCACAACAATAGTCACATTTCTGTTTATCACCTGTGGATTTTTTTCTATATAATCACCTATGTCAGCAATTATTTTGCTCTCTATATTTTTTCTTTCGGTATTTAAAGAATTAATTATACTTGCCTTTTTGCGTGCCTCGTCCTCGTCATGCGTCAATAGCAGTTCAACAGCGTCGTCTACATTACCTATTCTGCCTGTGGCATTTAGTCGTGGAGCTACAATAAAGCCCACTTGTTCGGCAGTCAGCGGATTTTCCATATCTATTCCCGCAAGTGTCATAAGTGCACTTAATCCGACTCTCTCTGTATTATGTAGATTTAAAAGTCCGTTTTTTACAAAATATCTGTTTTCACCATTTAACGATACAATATCCGCAACAGTTGCTATTGTAAGTAAATCTCCGTATTGTAAAAATGGTTCTTCAAAATTTTGTTCCAAGGCTGTTATCAGTTTAAAAGCAACACCCGCGCCACACAAATTACCAAACGGATACGTACTGTCACTTCTATGTGGGTTTATTACTGCTTCACAATCAGGCAGTGTCTCTTTTGGCATATGGTGGTCTGTAACTATTACATCTACACCTTTTTCTTTTAACCACGCTATTTCTTCGTGTGACGATATACCGTTATCAACTGTAATTACAAGATTTACGCCATTCTCTGCTATCATTTTGGCAGATGTCATATTTAGTCCATATCCTTCGCTTTCTCTGTCAGGTATATAGTAAATTACATTTGCGCCCTCATTTTCAAAGTAATCATAAAGCATAACAGTTGATGTTATTCCGTCACAATCATAGTCACCATGAATAAGTATAGTTTCATTTTTGTCCATAGCTTTATATATACGCATAACTGCCTTATCCATATCATTTAAAAGCATAGGGTCATAAATCTTAGTGTCCTCATCTATTTTATTTAATTTTTCTATTGTATCTATTCCACGATTACCCAAAACTTTAAGTAAAAAATTATTGCTGTTTACTTTATTTTCGGAATATTTTTTCCAAGGTAAAATTTGCAAAGTTACACCCACCTTTTTATATCTTTCAAATCATAAAATATATATTTCAAAATTCAAAAAACTAGCTGTCTATCGGTCTGTACTGTTTAATTATTTCTTCGGCAATTTTCAATCCGTCAACAGCTGCGCTTATAATACCACCTGCATAACCCGCACCCTCTCCGCAAGGATACATTCCCTTTACAGAGACACTCTCATAGTTTTCATTATTGCGAACAATTCGAACGGGCGAAGAAGTACGTGTTTCGGGAGCTGTCAAAAGTGCATTGTCATTATCAAAATCTCTTATCTTTGTTCCGAAAACCTTTAAACCAAGTTCCAAATGATCTGTTACTTGTTTAGGAAACAAATTTTTAAAATCTATGTCTTTTACACTGGGTAAATATGTAGGTTTTACACTACTGTTTTCAACAGATAAATTTCCTTTCCCTAAAAATTTTGAAACAGTCATACAAGGAGCATTATAGCTACCCGTCAAATTAAAAGCGTTTCTCTCTATATTTTCCTGAAAAGCTATTGCATCTAGCGGATTTTCACCAAAATCTTTACTGTCTACACCGACAACAATTGCCGAGTTCGCATTCTCACCATTTCGGCTGAAATAACTCATTCCATTTGTTACAATAGTACTTTCCATAGATGCAGCAGGCACAACTAAGCCACCCGGGCACATACAAAAACTATATACACCACGACCGCTGTTGTCCCTGTGTGACAAATGATATTCACCTTTTGGAAGCAGGGGATTTCCCGCATTGTCACCATAAAGCGACTTATCTATCAGACTTTGTTTATGCTCTATTCTGGCACCAACAGAAAAAGGTTTTACTATCATCGTAACATTATTATTAATAAGCATACGGAAAGTATCTCGTGCACTGTGCCCAATAGCCAATACCATAGCACTTGTATTAAATTCACCGTTATTTGTAATCAGTGTGATATTCCCCATACTATCATGCTTTATATCCGTCAGACAAGTATTAAAGTATACTTTACCGCCCAAACGTATAATCTCATTACGTATATTTTTTACAACTTTTTGTAAATAGTCAGTTCCTATATGTGGTTTTGACTCATACAAAATTTCTTCAGGCGCTCCAAATTCATGCAATAAATTGATTACTTTTTTACAACGAACATCATTTATTCTTGTTGTCAGTTTTCCATCTGAAAAAGTACCTGCCCCACCCTCACCAAACTGTATATTTGAATTTACATCAAGTATATTGCATTTTTTAAATGTATTTACAGCCTTTATTCTGTTTTCAACATCGCTGCCACGTTCTATTACTATGGGCTTATATCCCATACATGCAAGTTCTATTGCACTAAACATACCACTTGGACCAAAACCTACTATGATAGGCGGATTGTCCAGTCTCTTTGTACCTACTTCCAATGTTTCATTTTTTTCAGTTACTTCTTTTACATTGTTTGAAAGTCTGCATTTAGCACCTTTTGATAAGTTTATGCCAATAGTATACACAAAGCAAATATTATCTCTTTTACGTGCGTCAACCGCTTTTTTTATAACAAAAATTTTTTCCACATCTTTTGATTTTACCGATGTTGTCTTTATTGCCGTCTCATAAGCAACTTTTATATCTTCTTTAAAGTTGATTTTTATATTTTCAACATAAATTTTCATATTTTCTCCTTTTTTTTAAAAAAAGCTGTGGCAATTTTTTTGCAACAGCTTCTTTTATCATATCCTGTTAATAATTTTTTGTGTAATACTGCACAATTACAAATAGCATATTATGTTAATAAATTTTTCGTCAGCTAAAACAAAAAGCATAGATAGTTTTTAAAATATCACCAATCATTTTTGTGAAGTATAACAAAAAATTAAAATGCAAAATTCTATATAAACCAACAATGTTAATTGTATAGTACTGTATTAGTATTTATATAAAAGTGATTGTTAAGTATTATAACTATTATTGATATTATTTTCTGGCTATTGTAACCGTTGTGTAATAGCGGCCGACAGCCCACACAAAATTATCATTCATATTTACAATATTTACCGAGTATCTTTCTTCTCCTACATCTATCGGTCTTTTAGCCATATCTATTTCTGCCACAAAATCATCAGATGTAATATTTTCAATATCACCTTTATCACCAATAACAACTATATCTTTAATAATATCTGTTTTCGGTTTAACTTCATATCCATCTGGAATATTTTTGATAACAATATTCTTTGTATTAATTGTTTTTGTCGCAATATTACTATTATCAAAAGTAGCAGTTACTTTGTCAAAATCATCTTGTAATCTAATATCCTTCGGTAAAGAGATAACAAAACTTCGTTCATTATTTTCCAAAAGATTTAACTTTGAAATATCTACATAACCCAAAGACAATTCGGAATACTTGCTTATTTTACTTGACTCTCCCGCAATTTTTATTGAGTAGTCGCTAAGAATATATTGCAACTTATCAATTGGGAAATTATTCTTATAGTTAACAAAGTCTATAACCAGTGGTACTTCTTTTATTTGAAATATTGAAATAACAATATTTGAGGTTGTATAGTCACATGTTATATGTTCTCCTCCGATATCTTTTGTCCTAATTTCGTTACCGTCTTTGTCATATAAAACTATCGGCAAATTTAAACTTACACTGTCTGTCAGCTTATCTTTAAAATTATCATATTTTACAATGGCTTTTTGAATATTGTTAACTTCTGTTTCAGGTCCTGTAACTGTAACAATATTCGGCTCCATTGTTATATCACCCAACAAGGTCTTTTCAGAATCAATATTAATTCCGTTAAGATGTTGCTCTATATAAAATCTTTTACTGATTATTCTGTCAAAAGTGACTGTTATTGTATCAGGATATATAGATGTCACCTTATAAATATTATCCGGAGGTGGAACAGCGATTAATTTAAGTTCATACTGTCCCGGCTTTGTTACATCTGTAAAAAGTGTTTTTATAGAAATATCTTTATTTGATAAACTACCTATATTGTAACGTGAACCTGTTACATTTACCGTAACATTCGAAGTGCTTGTCTCTACTACATTTAAATCTAAATCCATAGGAATTTCAATATTTACCGGAACATTCTTTATTTGTCTATCATCTTCCGGAGAAATAGAAGTAACAACTGCAAACCAACATATAATAGATAATAAAACAGAACAAATTACCTTTACACTTGTTTTTTTTAAAAAGTCGGAAAGTTTCATTACCATACCCCTTTTAATATACTATTATTTTGTATCATCATTTTGTTTTTTAAAATTAATTTTTGTCTTTATCTTTCCTTTTGTCTTTTCAAATGATTCTTTTATTATATTAATAGACTTGTTCTTTTCGGTTTCTTCTATTGGCATTAATTTACGATACAACATAGTTTTAAGTTTTGATTCGCCCAAATCGGTAGTAATTTTTCCATTTTCCGCAACAGATATATGTCCTGTCTCTTCACTTACAATAATTACACAACTATCCGATACTTCACTTATACCCAATCCTGCTCTATGTCTTGTACCCAAACTACGACTGATTTCATAGTTTTGTGACAGTGGCAAATAACAGCCTCCTGCATATAGCTTATTATTTCTCATAATCATAGCACCGTCATGCAATGGCGAATTATGGAAAAATATATTTTGTATCAATTCACTGCTTGGTATTGCATCAATTACTGTTCCTGTGCCTATAATGTCACCCAATTTAGTTGTTCTTTCAATTACGATTAACGCACCCGTATGTTCAATAGACATCTGTGCAACAGCTTCGGTAATGGCATTTATCATTATACGGATTTCATTTTTTTGTTTTTCTATACTTTCCGATGACGGAGTAAATACCTGAAAAGAGTCAATGGTCGTTCTTCCCATTTGCTCCAATACTTTTCTGAGCTCAGGCTGAAAAACAACTATAAGAGCAAATGAACCATATGTAACCGCTAATTTCAGTACTGTTTCAAGCATCTTGAAATTAAATATATCAGCAAATAAATACAGTACTATTACAGCAATTACACCTTTTATCAGCTGACCTGCACGTGTTTCACTGATAAATGTTATTAATTTGTATACCAAAAAAGCTACTATTAAAACATCAAAAATATCAACTAGACTAATGGACTTTATTAAAATTATAAACTGTTCCAAAGCAAGTTCAGCCTTAGATATTTGTACTGCTGTTTCCACTTCTATATTACACTTCCCAACATATATAATTTAAAACTATGTACATTAAACCGCATTAAAGCACCATTTTATACACCGCTATTGTCATCATCAAAACGTATTTTGTCTGTATTTATGTCTTCTGCACTTTCTTCACTATGTTCATTCATCGTCTGCAAACTGTCAAGTTTATCTTGCATAAGATTTAAAAGGTCTGCAAGTTCCTTGTTTTTGTCATACAAATGTTTTATCTCAATATCCTTATGTGCAAGCATTTCTTTTGTATCAATTACTTTTTTTGCATATAAAGTATCTTCCAATCGTTTATTCATTTCTTTTAATTTTAATATTGTTGAATCTTTTTCTGCAATTATATTTTTATATTCACTGTTATCCAAAAGATTTTTGTATTTAGCAATTTCTTTTTCTTGCTCCATTATTTTATTTATGTATTCTTTTTCTCTTTTAGCCTGTGCATTATAATTTGCCTTTAATAACTTATTTGATGCCTCTGCTTGATATAATACAGCTTTTAAGTTTACCATGTTATTATTTTCTTCGCTATCTGTATTATCCGATTTACTAAAATTTTCTTTTACAATAAAAGTATTTTCAAGAATATTATCATCAAAGTTAGTTTGACTTTGCTCTTTTAATCTATTAAGTTCTTCTTTTAGTGACTTTATTTCTGTTTCTAAGGTTTCTTTTTGGTCTTCCGCAATTTTATCTTGTTCATATATGTAGTCTAAAACTGCATTTTTTGAAAAACCCATACAAGCAGTAGGGAATCTTTTTTTTGAATACATTTTTACTACCTTCCTATTTTATAAATATTTACACAACAATACAAAATCTCTTTATAATCATATCTTGTTGTTATC
>JAHHTR010000049.1 GCA_020024515.1 Angelakisella sp. | reverse complement strand
AAATATAATTTAGTAAAAATAATGATATTTATATATAAAAATAATCGAGATTTACGAAATATCTTTCTAAAATATAAAAACGTAGTAGGGGAGTTTTTATTTTGAAAAAATTAGTTGTGAGCGGAGGAAAAAAACTCTGTGGTTCAGTATCAATAGGTGGTGCAAAAAATGCGACTGTGGCTATTTTACCTGCAACAGTTTTGGGTGAGGGTGTATCAGTAATACATAACATACCCAATGTAAACGATGTATCACTTGAATTGCATATGCTAGAAGAAATGGGTGCCAAAGTTAGATTAATAGATAAAAAGACAGTTGAAATAGATACAACAAATATAGTATCACCGACAGTTTCCTATGAACTTGCAAAAAATATGCGTGCAAGTTATTATTTTTTAGGTTCACTTCTTGCAAGAATGGGTACAGCAAGCGTCTCAATGCCGGGTGGATGTAATTTTGGTGTACGTCCAATTGATCAGCATATAAAAGGCTTTGAACTGATGGGTGCAACTGTTGAGATAGAAAAAGGTATGATAAATGCCAAAGCAGAAAAGCTTACAGGAACACACATTTATTTTGATGTTGTATCTGTTGGCGCTACAATGAATGTTATGCTTGCCGCATGTAAGGCAGAGGGGTTAACTATTCTTGAAAATGTTGCAAAAGAACCACATATCGTTGACCTTGCAAACTATCTTAACAGTATGGGTGCCGAAATTCGTGGCGCAGGTACTGATATTATAAAAATCCGTGGTGTAAAAGAAATGCACGGTGCGGATTATACAATTATACCTGATCAAATAGAAGCAGGCACATATATGGCGGCAGTTGCGGCAACAGGTGGTAATGCGATTATTGAGAATGTTATACCAAAGCACCTTGAAAGTATTACAGCAAAATTGCGTTCCGCCGGTGTAATGGTAGAAGAAGGTGACGATTGGGTACGTGTTAACAGAGTAGAGCCACTAAAAGCAATAAATGTTACAACAATGCCACACCCCGGTTTTCCGACAGATATGCAGCCTCAGATAGCAGCTATGCTACTTAGTGCAGATGGTACAAGTATTATTACGGAAGGTGTTTGGGACAATCGTTTTAAATATATAGATGAACTTGTAAGACTAGGTGCAAAAATTACCGTTGACGGTAAGGTAGCTGTTATAACAGGTGGAGCACAACTGACAGCAGCACCTGTTAAGGCAACAGACTTGCGTGGTGGCGCGGCAATGATAATTGCGGGACTATGTATAGATGGTGTTACAGAGATAGAAGAAATAGTGCATATTCAACGTGGATATGAAGATGTTGTTGAAAAGTTCAGAGGTCTTGGTGCGGATATAAAAATAATCGATACACCAGAGGAAATGATAGCAAAAGTTATATGATAATATAAATCAAAACCACCCGTTGAATGAAGTAGTAAGATAAATGTAGACACAAGGAAAACTACCGTGTGTCTACATTTTTGTGTTACAATATAACATAGGGGTGATAAATATGAAAAAAGACAAAAGAAACGTATTTGGAGTAAAGAACAAAAATTAGAAATAATAACTAGACATTTAAATGAGCATATATCAGTACGTAGTTTAGAAAAAGAATATAATGCTGACAGAAGTATGATTTGTCGTTGGTTAAAAGAATATGAAAAAAATGTAACAGATGCTTTTAATCCTAAAAAACGTATAGGAAATAAATTTGCTGCTTTAAATTCAGGCAAATATCTTACAGAAAATGAAATGTTAAAACTTCAAATTGCCAAACTGGAAATAGAAAATGAAAGATTAAAAAAAGGATATTGGGTGAAAGGAGCTGGTCAAAACATTGTTAATGGTCATTGGAATGCAACAAAACCATTGGAAATTGTTGTTTCTGATATGACTTGTATTTATCGCAAAGGTATTCGTTGGAAATGGACTTATCTTTTAGATGTTTTTAATAATGAAATAATTGCCAGTTCAATAACCAATAAAATCGGTAGTAATTTACCATATTATCATTGTTTGGATGTATTAATTGCAAAAACAAAAGAGCAAACATACCCTGTCACTCTTCACACTGATCAGGGTAGTGTTTACTCATCTTTCGGCTTTTATCAAGCGTATAAAAATTATACTAATATTAAACGTTCTATGTCAAGGGCAGGAACACCTACTGACAATCCGATTATTGAATCTTTGAATGGTTGGATAAAAGAAGAACCAAAAATTGATTTTAATTTAAAATCAGTAGATAATCTTTCTTGTTTAATTAAAAAATATGTTGAATATTTTAATAATGAACGATTATCATATAAATTACATTACAAAACACCTATTCAATATAAATTAGAAAAAGGTTTTATATAATTGGTGGTTATTCGTGTCTGCTTTTACTTGACAAGCGCACATTATGATAGTCTTACTTTGTAATCAGCAAGTTCAAAATCAATTATTTTATTAACATCTGTTTCTATGTCTTGTGCAAAAATAGTGATATTTTTCATCAATGTATTTATATCCACTATCATATTATTTCCCAAAACAGCTTTTGACTGTACACGAGGTGTATTATTGCCAAATTCACATAGAGACAATATAATATATTCATTGTTTGGTATATCTTTAAACTTATAAATATTTTGTGGATTAATAGGCATAAATACATTGTCATTTTCTGCAACAAGTGGAGCAACAATGCCTTTTTCTGTTATTGGTTTGTATGTTGCTACAATAACTTTGTCTTTTTCTACTTTGTGTTTAATATATTTGCCTTCCTGTAATGAAGTATACATTAATTGTGGATTATTTTTATCTTCTATATTGTATAAGGAAAAATAAGTAACGTTATTAAAATCGTTTTCATCAACAATACCATCAAAACTGTATTGTTTCAGTAAATCGTTTTTATATAAATCTTTGGTATCTGTATATGATGAAATAATACCTATATTATTATTGTCTATTGAGAAAAAGTCAATAGCGCCACCTTTTATTTTTATAGTAGAATGTAGGTTTTCTTTATCCAAAATTTGAATTTCAGATGTATCGTTTTGCTCATTGTAGTTGATTGAAGAATGTTTTTTGCCATTACTGTTTTTAAAGGACTCTATATGTGGTGGATAATATATATTTTCCTTTTGTGGTAGAGTGTGCATTATATCATTATAAAAATGCATTAGATTTTCTTCTTCGGAAAAATTTCCTTTAATACTTTTTGTGATTGTTTCAGGAACAGCGATTAATGAGCTTTTTTCTTCGGGGCTAACTGCTACTGATGTAGGTGTATCTAAACTAAGTGCAGTAGCCGATTGAGATACAGTGTTTATTTCTTCTGTATATGATGGGATATCTAAATCCATTGTGTAGTATATAAATACTGCTATTATAAATACAGATGCATAAGTAAGTATCGGTTTTAGATAATGTTTAATATTAAATTTTGTATTTGTATTTAAGTCTATTACATTGTCACCCATATTATCAATAGATAATTCACCACTATCCATTTTGGCAAACAGACTTTCGGCAGATAAACTTTGTGGAAAGTCCGGTGAGGGGATACTTTTTAACAGTTCTTCTGTTCTTTTGTTGGTTATATCTGATTTTTTTTGCAAATATATACCCTCCTTAAAAATTCTCTATCACGA
This sequence comes from Angelakisella sp., assembly GCA_020024515.1. Classification (GTDB taxonomy): domain Bacteria; phylum Bacillota; class Clostridia; order Oscillospirales; family Ruminococcaceae; genus Angelakisella. The sequence continues at coordinate 10,881 of JAHHTR010000049.1, read as the reverse complement.
AACATTATGTTAACTTAACATTTTTTGTAATTTCTTCATTGTTCTATGTATTTTTGAACTTACTGTACCTTGTGGTAAATCTTTGATTTCTGCAATCTCTTTTATGGTATAGTTATATATAACTGACAATAATATAATTTCACGTTCTTCAAATGTAAGATTCCCTATTGCCTCCCATAAAATTACTTTTTCTTCACTGTTATCTTTTGCAGATATATTTAAACATTCGCTAATATCAACAGTAGATTTATTTTTTATATAACTTCCGATTTTGCGTTTACATCTTATGGATAAAATTCGCATTATCCATGGCTTAAAGCTACTGTCGTTACGTAAATTTTTTATACCTTTAAATGCCTCAATAAAAGTTTCACTGACAGCATCTTCGGCGTCTTCTTTATTGCCAAGTATATATAGTGCAAGCTTATAAAGGTCTTTAGCTACACTTTCATATAATTTCCCAAAAGCTATTCTGTCTCCTTTTTTAGCTTCGGCTATATCATGGGGCTTTAACTCCATTACATACCGCCCTTTCTAACTACATTAATTACGTGTCATTTTATATGTGTTTTATTGCATAATTATAAATATTTTATTATATGTATATATTAAAAATAAAAGTCTTTTTTAAAAAATATAATCATTGTTATTATAATATATAGATATTAATTTTGCAAGGCAAATAAAAGCATGAAGACTGTTAGCAGTTTCCAATATTTTTAAATATATAAAAAAAATTTAAAAACTTAACACCAATACAACTTAATGTATTTATGTTAAGTTTAGTTATATCTGTATAATATCACATTTTAGGTTTTGACTTTGTCATTTTAATGAAATAATTACCCAAAAATTTGTTTTAAAATAGATTTTCCTGTTGGAGTTACCGCAAGTCCACCCTGAGCGGTTTCTTTTAGTGTATGTGGCATACTGTCCCCTATACGTTTCATTGCAACTATTACTTCGTCGGCAGGAATATGACATTTAACTCCTGCAAGCACTGACTCGGCAGCGGCAAAAGCATTTACAACACCTGACGCATTACGCATTATACACGGAACTTCGACAAGTCCGGCAACAGGGTCACAAACCAGTCCAAGCATATTTCCAAGGGAAATACCAACTGCATAGTCTATCATTTGCGGAGTACCACCCATAATTTCAACAATAGCCGCCGCTGCCATAGCAGATGCTGAGCCACATTCAGCCTGGCAGCCGCCTTGTGCACCTGAAAGAGATGCATTCACAGCAATTACAGAGCCAACGGCAGATGCAGTGAATAGTCCCATGATTGCTTGATGTCTTGTGATTTTTTTATTGTTGAGCAAAGTTATAATGGCGGCTGGTATTATTCCGCAAGAACCGGCTGTCGGAGCTGCCACAATTTTTCCCATTGCGGCATTTAGTTCACTGACAGCTATTGCTGTTATAAGTGTATCACTGAAACTTTCACTTAACAGACTTTTGCCTTCCTCTTTGAATTTTTGCAGTTTATATGCATCTCCACCCGTAAGTCCGCTTGTTGAACGCAAGTCTTTGTCGCAACCGTCTTTTGTTGCCTGTTCCATTACAAGCAGACATTCAGCCATTTTATTATAAATATCCCCTTTTGAAAGCTCGGTGTCTTCTGCCTCCCAATCCAAAACCAGTTCGGATAGAGCTCGAGATTCATTTTTGGATATTTCCAGTATTTTTGAAAGTGAAGTGTATCTTGACGCCATAATAATTATTATCTCCTTGTTTTTTAATAACTTATATGTTTTCCTGTTGAATAATTGTGCAGTCTATGACGTTAGGTAAAATCTTTAATTGATGAATAATATCTTTATTGACTTTACCGTCAATTTCTATTGTCATAACAGCATTACCGCCTTTTTGCTCACGTGATAAGTTAAAGTTACAAATATTTATGCCGATTGGTGCAAGCACATTTGTAACAGCGGCTATTGTTCCCGGTTTATCTTTATGTTCGATTACAATAACCGTATAGTGTCCGTTTAAAGAAACAGCAGTATTATTAAGTTTTTTTATAAGTATATTTCCCCCACCGATAGATGCTCCTTCAATAGTGGCACTTTTGCCGTTTTTATCGGTAAGTGTTACAACGGCTGTATTTGGGTGTGCATTTTCTATATCAACTTCTCTTATGTTGATACTGATACTTTGTTCTTTTGCAAGTTCTATACTGTTACGAATACGCACATCATCGGGCATCATACCCATAATGCCACCTACGATTGCTTTATCGGTTCCATGTCCCTTATATGTTCTTGCAAAAGAGCCTGAAAAACCGATATCGGCACTGACAGGCTCACTTCCCAAAAAGTCTCGTGCAATTTTGCCTATTTTTACCGCACCTGCTGTATGTGAACTGCTTGGACCTATCATAATAGGCCCGATAATGTCAAAAACACTCATTTTATATACCTCATAACATTTTAATTTATGTATAAAAATACAAAATACTTATATTTATTTTAACACAAAAGGGAAGAAAATAAACTGTTTTAGTAATAAAAAATAAAAATAAAAAATATAACATAAATAAAATATGAAAATAAATTAATTTTTATAAAAAAATTTTAAAAAAGGCTTGCCATTTTTAAAAAAACAAGATATCATATTGACAGCACGACTAACCCTTTTAAAAAACCATTTTTTAAGTTTTAATTATATTGGGTTTATGTTGTGAATACTATAAAAATAAATATAAAAAAATTTATTAATATTAAAAGGAGAAAGAATTATGATATTTGAAAAAGTTTCAGCTATTATTGCAGAACAATTTGATATGGACGTAAACGACATTAAAGAATCAACAGCTCTTGTGGAAGATTTGGGAGTAGATTCAATTGACCTAGTAGACCTTATTATGTCTTTTGAAGATGAGTTTGATATGGAATTCCCTGACGAAGATGTTGAAAATATCAAGACTGTTGGTGATATAGTAGAATATATCGAGGACCGTATATAAATAGTAAACAGTTCTTTTAAAAAACTAAATGATTATACTTAAAAAATTTTGGACAGTTAAAAGGACTTTGCTTTATAACTGTCCTTTTATATAATATAATTAAATCAGCATAACAATGCTTTTTGGTTAAATAATATATTGAAGGGAAAATAAAAAAATGGCAGACAATAAAAAAATGGTAGATAGCATAACTGCTATGGATGTCGACTTCGCAAAGTGGTATACTGATGTTGTAAAAAAAGCAGAACTTTGTGACTATTCTTCTGTAAGAGGTTGTATGATACTACGTCCGTATGGCTATGCTATATGGGAAAATATACAAAAATATTTAGATGCAAAGTTTAAAGAGACAGGACACGAAAATGTATATATGCCTATGCTTATTCCGGAAGGATTATTGCAAAAAGAAAAAGACCATGTTGAAGGCTTTGCTCCGGAAGTTGCATGGGTAACACATGGCGGTAGCGAAAAACTACAAGAGAGACTTTGTGTTCGTCCTACTTCCGAGACACTTTTCTGTGAACACTATGCAAATATAATCAATAGCTATCGTGATTTGCCAAAGCTATACAATCAATGGTGTTCTGTAATGCGTTGGGAAAAGACAACACGTCCTTTCTTGCGTACAAGTGAATTTTTGTGGCAAGAAGGTCACACAATGCATGAGACAGCAGAAGAAGCAATAGAAGAAACAGAAAGAATGTTAAATGTTTATGCTGATTTCTGCGAAAAGATACTTGCAATACCTGTTGTAAAGGGTAAAAAGACAGATAAAGAGAAATTTGCGGGAGCAGAGGCAACATATACTATTGAAGCTATGATGCACGATGGTAAAAGTTTGCAATCAGGTACAAGTCACTATTTCGGTGATGGTTTTGCACACGCATTTGATATTAAATATACAGACCGCAACAATAAGCTACAATATCCACATCAAACATCGTGGGGTGTTACAACTCGTCTGATTGGTGCTATCATTATGACTCATGGTGATGATAACGGACTTGTTTTACCACCATATATTGCACCAGTACAAGTAGTTGTTATTCCTGTTCAACAACAAAAAGAAGGAGTTGTTGAAAAAGCAACAGAAGTATGCAACCGTCTAAAAGCTAGCTTTAAGACAAGCATAGATACATCTGACCATATGCCAGGTTGGAAATTTGCCGAGTATGAAATGAAAGGTGTTCCACTGAGACTTGAACTTGGTCCAAAAGATATTGAGAAAAATCAATGTGTACTTGTTCGTCGTGATACAAGAGAAAAGATATTCGTAAATTTAGATGAACTTGAAACAAAGATAACAGAAATACTTGCTGATATTCAAGAGAATCTATTTAAACGTGCACTTGAAAATCGTGAAAACAGAACATATACAGCTGTAACTCTTGACGAGATAAAAGAAATTTCCGATAATCACAATGGATTTATAAAGACAATGTGGTGTGGTAATGTTGAGTGTGAAGAAAAACTAAAAGAAGTTGCCGGTGTAAGCAGTAGATGTATGCCATTTGCACAAGAGACAGTCAGTGAAGTTTGTCCTGTATGCGGCAAACCTGCAAAAGCAATGGTGATATGGGGTAAAGCATACTAATAGTCAAAAAGTGAGGATTATAAAACTATGATTATTTCAACAACAGAAACACTTAATAACAAACAATATGAGATATTGGGTATAGTTCAAGGTAGTACAGTTCAATCAAAAAATATAGGTAAAGATATTCTTTCAAGTTTTAAATCTATGGTAGGAGGAGAAATAGAAGAATATACCAAAATGATGAATGAGGCAAGAGCAATAGCTTATGACAGAATGATTGCCGATGCAGAAAGAATGGGTGCCGATGCAATAGTGTCTTTTAGATTTACTTCATCAGCAATTATGCAAAATGCTTCGGAAATTCTTGCTTATGGTACTGCTGTAAAAATTTTATAATATGACTAAAAATTTTAAAAGAAGTAATTTAAGTTTTTTTTTACTAAATGGGTTTGCATATGCGTCCCATTGTTCACTGTTTACTTTTACATTAACAATATTGTTGGAGTATAATTTTACGACAATAGAGTGTGGAATAATAACAACAGCACAATCAATAGTACTTATGTGTGTGTTGCCATTGTATGGATATATTATAGATAACTTTATATCTGCAAAAAAGACTACTATAATAATATTTGTCTGTGGATTAATAGCCACGTTGCCTTTGCCGATTACCCTTAAAATGAGTTTCCCTGTGGTGCTTTTGCATTTTATAATACTATCGTTTTTTATATTTTGTTCAGGCGCAATTCTTGATACATGGGCAGTGGAAATTATAAATAAGACACGTGGTATGGACTATGCCATTGTGCGTGGTGGTGGATCTGTATTCTATGCGGTTGTATCTTTGTTTTGTGGATTAGTTATTATTCCTCTTGGTGTAGAGGCAATTATATTTATACACATTATTTGTACTGTATGCACAATAATTCTTGCGTGCTGTTTACCTGACTCGCAAAAAATAGACAGCGATTTTCCGGAGATAGAAAGCGAAGAAAAAAGTACACAAAAGGTGAATTTTTTACAAGCGGCAAAATATTTATTCGAAAATAAAGATTTTGTAAGACTTCTTATCTGTGTTTGTTTATTTTTGTTTGCCCTACGTCCGACATCTACCTATCTGCCAATATTATTAAATAATATTGGTGGAGATGGTACGGTATTCGGTATTTCACAGTTTATTTCAGCTTTGTTTGAAGCTGTTGTTATGGTTTTTGTAACACAATTTATTGCACGTGGTATGTCAAAGGAGCTTTGCCTATCGCTTGGTTGGGGTATACTCGCTATACGTATGATGATATTTTTTGTGACGGATAATATATATATTATTCTATTGACACAAATAATTCAGTCAATAGGTTATGGGTTACAGCTTAGAGCCTATGTTGAGTATACAGTATCAATAGTTGAGAGAAAATATCGCGCAACAGCAATTACGCTTCTTGCGTCTATTTCGAATGGTGTGGGAACAGTTTTCGGAAATTATATAGGTGCGGAATTAATAGACAGACTGGGAGTACTTACTTTTACTGCTATCTGTACTGTTATTATGATAATGGCATCATTATTGTTTATTCCACCAACCATTAAAGCAATAAGAAAAAGACGGGCAGAAGTATACAGTAATCTTATACAAAATAATAAAATTTAAAAAAGTCTTGTATCTGTTTAATTAGGTACAAGACTTTTTTATAGAAAGATAATTTTTTATAAAATTAACGAAGTTGAAAAGTTTTCCAATATAAAAATTTTGTTTAATTTTTATATTAATCACTGTTTTCTTTTCTTATATTTTCTATCATTTTTGTTAAATCTTCTTTTGTGATATACCGTGATAAAACTTTACACATAGCAGAACTACTTATTTTTTGCGGTAAATCAAGTTTTTTTAAAACTTCTCTACGCAAAAAACTACTGTTTGCTTGTCCGCTAAGTCCAATTTCATATAAAAAAACAGGTGTTATGTCGTTACTTTGAGTTATATTTTTTTGGTTTATTATATAGTTGTTAAAGATACCCGCTTTTTTAAATTCTTTTAACAGAATTTCTGTATCTATGCCCTCAACACCCAAAAAACCTTCTGCCGATGGGGATATTTTTCTGCGTTCCTTTCCGAAAATTTCGGGTATATATAGATGTATTATTTGATTTTTCGGAACAAGTCCGCCAAGAAATCCCCTTATTTTAAAACCTGCCGAATCACTGTCGGTTAAAAGTATAAGTTTGGTTCTGCCTGCCAGTGATTGAATCAGTTTTTGCTTTTCTTTATCTTTAAATATAGAAAAACCGCCTGTTGTATATATATCAGCATCAATAACAGAGGATAGCTTTATTTTGTCATATTTACCCTCGACTATAATGGGGTAAGGAACTTTTATTTTTTCTAGTGCCATTTTTGCTCTGCCTCCATAAAGATAATGTATATTTCAGTTAAAAGTGTCTCCATTAAAACTTCAGAATTAGTCCCACCGGATTTCATTTTTGAGTCAAATTCTATATTTTTTTCTATTGCCTTAAATAGTTTATCAGCTGAAATGTTATTTGTCATATTCCATAGTTTTGTAATACGGTAGGCTGTTCCTCCGAAATATCCCAAATCCTTGCAAGCTTCATCTTTGGTTTTACCGCTTTTTTTTGCAAGCGCCACTTTGTATAAATCCGACAGTGTCATAGACAGTACATAGGAGATACTTTCAGGTGTCTGCTTGTAAAAATATAAATTTTGCAGTTCGGACAGTGCCGCACTAAGATTTTTTTGAAGAAGTTTATCGCACATATTGAATACATTGGCATTTATAACAGGAGCAACAAGTAATTTGATAGCTTCTTTTGTTATATCTCCGTTTCTCACATAAAAAGTAAGTTTTTCAAGTTCATTAAGCGCACGAACAAGATCATTGTCACAGTAATCCGCAAGTAAATTTGCATCTGCTGAGGATATTCTTGTTCTTTTTTTTATTGCAGCGTTACTGATTATTCGTACAAAGTCACTGCGTGTAGGCGCATTCATTTGACAGCAAATACCGTTTTTATCACAGAGAGTGATTATTTTTTTTGCACGTGCGGTTTCCCCTTTTTTTATGGAAAACTCAACAGTACGTACAGTTATGATAACTGTTACACAGGGCATTAAATTATCGAGAAGTGCTTCGAGCTTTTCAAAATTTGTCTTGTCTATTTTGCTTTTGCTTATGTCTAAATCGTCTATAACAAGGATTTTTCTGTCATTCATAAACGGTATGGACAGAGTAAAATCTTGAAAAGTACCCATATCTTGTGATACTCTGCCATCAATCTGCAAAAGATTAAATTCGGGATATGCAACATCGCATAGTTTCAGTATCTTGTTTTTGTAACGTGTAATATTATAGCTATCATCACCATATATTAAAAAAACTTTTGGAATTTCATTATTGCGTAAGTATTCATCAAAAAGTTTTGTTCCTATAATTTCCATAAACTGCACCTTTATTTTAAAATTTAAATTTAAATATGATATTATAGTTACTATTATATAATAAAAATATAAATAAAACAAAGTAATTTTGAATTAATAAAAAGTAAAGACACATAGAAAAATTCACTTGCGACAAAATATGTAGTATTTGCAACAAGTGAATGATATTTATTATTTCTTTTTACGTTTAAATATTATCGGTTTTGAAGAATCCTTTTTTGCAAATATTAATGAAGAAGTGGCAATAGATATAACAGTTATACAAGAAATAGCGGTTATGGCTATTGATACAATGCTTTTAAATGTATTTGTTTGTGTTGGATATCCGCCTGTTGATGGGTTTGGTGTAGGAACATAGGTACCATTGTTATTTGGTTTATCAAGAGGCTTATTATATTTATTTATCCAGTATTCTTCATCTTCCGGAGAATATACAGGTTCTTTATTGGAGTTTGAAGAATTTGTGGAATACAGCGCTTTATCTGATATTATAAAGTTTTTTGCAGTTGTCAGTTGTATTTTCCATGCTTTTAAATTATCATCATAAGTCATATCATTTTGTCCGAGAAGTCTTAATGAGCCATTTGTGTTTTGATATATATAATCGTTTTTATCGGCATATAGGTAAAGAGTCATAGTAGAAGGAAGTTTTTTGTCTCCTAAGTTTACTGCCCATATATATGCATTTGGATTTAATTTTGAAAAGGAAGGATTTACATCATCATCAAAATATAAAAATCCACGTTGTCCGTCAAATACTCTCATTTTTCCTGTGGCATTACTGGTATAATCTATTGTTATATCTCCATAACTGCTGCCTGTACTGTTGAATTTTACAAATTTATTTTCATTTGATACAAGGCTTATATAAGTTCCTTCTCTATCAAAATCAACAACCTCGGGAGTAGCACCAACGGTAAGCTCCAATGTGCCTTGATAGACGTATATATCACCGCTTTTGGCAAGGTATGTACCGTCACTGGCACGAATAGAACGAATACAGCGCAAACTCAAATGTGAAAGTATAACATTTGGAGAATTTGGGGCAACTGTGTTTTCATTTCCTCCCATAATAATTTCAACTTCTTCTTTTCTGCCGTTAACCCGTACATCTTTTACAAGATTGCCACCTTTGGCAAAAGATTTTCGATAAACAGTAAAGTGTGATGTATCAAGAGGAACATATTCATTTAGAATAATGCCTTCATCAGTAACAAACATATCTTTTGTAAGAGATATTATATCACCCGGATTTAATGCTTCGGAATAATCATAGGCACTTACCGTAAATATCGTAAGTGATAATATTACTGTTAAAGATAAAATAAAAGATAACCATTTTTTCATTATTATTACCAACCTTTATTCATAAAATATAAATTTATATTACTGAAAACTATCTACATATCATTATACTATATTTTTACTGATAATCAAATGGAAAATAAAAATTATTTATTATTTTTAGTAAATTTGTTATTATATCGTTTATATTAAGAGTTTAAATATGTTTTTTGCTATATTAATAAAAAAATTTATAAAAATATTATTAAAGTTATCAAATGTGTACTTGACAATAAAAATATAATTTGTTATCATACAAAGTATGTTATGTCTATAATTATGCACAGGATAGTTATATAGACTTAACTCCTTACTCTATCCATAACGAGAGATAGGGTCTAAAGTCCATAAGGAGGTGTAATGAATGAATAAAATGAACAAATATGAGACAATAATGGTTGTTTCCGTAAAAAATGGTGAAGAAGCTGCTAATAGTATTATTGAAAAATTCAAAGCTCTTATTGCTGAAAACGGTACAATTGAATCAGTTGATGATTGGGGCAAAAAGAGACTTGCTTATGACATCAATTATGAGTCAGAAGGTCACTATGTTTTGATTAATTTTGAATCAAAACCAGAGTTCACAGCTGAGCTTGACCGTGTATACAAAATTACAGAAGGCTTACTACGTTCAATAATTGTAGCTAAATAATCATTGGAGGGATAGTTTATGTATAACAGAGCTATTTTAGTAGGTAGGTTGACAGCTGATCCAGAACTTAAACAAACACCGAGCGGTGTGCATGTAACAAGTTTTACTATTGCATGTGACCGTAGATTTTCAAAAGACGGCGAGAGAAAAGCTGATTTTATTAATATAGTATCATGGAGACAACAAGCAGAGTTTGTTTGCAAGTATTTCCATAAAGGTGATGCTATCGGTATAGAAGGCAGTATTCAAACACGTAATTATGATGACAAAAACGGTGTTAAACATTACGTTACAGAGATATTTACTGACAATGTATTTTTTGTTGGTGGTAAAAGCAGTGGCGGAAGCAATAATTCCGTACCTGTTACAACAGCTTATGATGACACTCCACCTACTCAATATTCCAATGGCACAGTAGGAGATTTTGTAGAGACAGATTCTGATGAGGATATTCCTTTTTGACTTAATTTAAGTTGAAACAAAAATCCCTATCACATTTTATAAAGGAGGAAAAATCACAATGGAACATAACAATGAAAAACCACGTGACAGAAAGCCAAGAAGAAAAGTTTGTGCTTTTTGTGCTGATAAAGTAGAAGAAATAGATTACAAAGATGTTGCTAAACTTCGCAGATATCTTTCAGAGAGAGCTAAAATAGTTCCTCGTCGTGTTACAGGTACTTGTGCAAAACATCAACGTCAACTAACAACAGCTATCAAACGTGCTAGACACCTAGCTCTATTGCCATACGTTAGTGACTAATTAAATAAAAATAAGTTTTTATTATCTCTATCATTCCTGTGAAATGATAGAGATTTTTTTATTTAAATTTTAAGTATTTTTTATATGGTAAAAATAATTCTGTTTTTGTAATTGCAGTTATTTTTAAAACAGGTTATAATATCTAATGTAAAAT
>JAHHTR010000048.1 GCA_020024515.1 Angelakisella sp. | reverse complement strand
TTTTACATAAAAAAAGAAAAAGTCCGATATTATCAGACTTTTTCGACAGACTGACACCTTATACATCTGTATATGGTGTTTTGGCTTTAAAAAGAGATAATCGTTTTGTTTAAATAAAAAAGTCACAAAAGTTTTACTCAATTATTTTCAAAAAATTGATACTTAGGCGGAGGCTAAAATAATTTCCTCAAAAAACTGCATTCTTTATATTTTTCCCCAAAAATCTATGTGTAAATCATTATAAAAAAGGAAATATTAAAGTAAGCATTTTGTTAATATAGACTATTTAAATTAAATATTTATAAAAATCAGATATTGTAATTGACATTTTATTTTTCAGCTATTATAATTCTACGTGAAGTAATTATCATAATTTGCACAATTATTACTGTACTTATTAGTATAATAGATAAAAATTGTGCAAAAATTTTGTAATTAACTCTCAAAAATTTTGGAGGAAATGAAATGAAAAAACTATTATCCATTTTGTTATCAGTGATGTTGACAGCAACACTATTTACAGGTTGTGGTGCAAAAGATGAACAATCAAATTCTTCATCATCTACATCAGTAAGTGAATCGACAAACAGTAGCTCATCAACAAGTGAGTCTTCTTCACAATCAACACAAGTTGCTGATAAATCAGCAGATATCGTTATTGTTGGTGCAGGCGGCGCAGGTATGTCTGCCGCTGTTCAAGCTGTACAAGACGGTGCAACAAACGTTGTCATCGTAGAAAAAGCTCCTATTACAGGTGGTAACACAATCTACGCAACAGGTGGTCTAAACGCTTCTGAAACTCAGTATCAAAAGAAAGATGGTATCGAAGATACAAACGAACTATTCTATGAAGATACTATGAAAGGCGGTAAGAACCTAAACGATCCGGAACTGGTTAAATTTATGGTTGAACATTCAGCAGAAGCTGTTGATTGGGTTAACTCTATCGGCGGCGATCTACAAGTTGTAGGTATGTTCGGTGGTGCATCTGTGAAAAGAATTCACCGTCCATCAGATACAAGCGCAGTAGGTCCTATGCTTGTAAAAACACTTAATGCAAAAGTAGCAGAACTAAAAATCCCTGTACTGCTAAACACAAAAGCAGAAGAAATTGTTATGACTGACGGCAAAGTTACAGGCTTAAAAGTAAGTGACGAAAACGGAGAATACACAATCAACTGTAAAGCTGTTGTTCTTGCAACAGGTGGTTTCGGAGCCAACAGTGAAATGGTAGTTTCATACAAAGCGGACCTAGAAGGCTTTGGTACAACAAACGCAAAAGTTGCAACAGGTGATGGTATAAAAATGGCTGAAAAAGTTGGTGCTGAGCTTGTTGATATGAAAGAAATCCAAACACACCCAACAGTAAACCCAAAAACACAAAAAATGTACACAGAGGGTGTTCGTGGTAATGGCGCTATCCTTGTAAACAAAGAAGGTAACCGTTTTATAAACGAACTTGAAACACGTGACGTTGTTTCAGCAGCTATCCTAAAACAAAAAGATAAACAAGCTTATATGGTATTTGACGAAAACGTTAGAAAGAGTCTAAAAGCTATTGAAAGCTATATCAGTGCAGGTATCGTTGTTGAAGCTGACACAATAGAAGATTTGGCAAAACAAATGAACGTTCCTGCCGATGCTCTAAAAGCAACAATGACAAAATACACAGAAGCTGTTACAAGCAAACAAGATGACGAATTTGGCAGAGCGGACAGGGCACAAGCTCTTAACCAACCAAAATACTATGCTGCTCTATGTGCACCAGCTGTTCATCATACAATGGGTGGTGTAAAAATCAATACAACCAACGAAGTTCTAAATAAAGACAACGTAGCTATCGCAGGTCTATATGCTGCCGGTGAAGTTACAGGTGGTGTACATGGTGCTAACCGTCTAGGTGGTAATGCTGTTGCAGATATTGTTATCTTCGGACGTAATGCAGGTACAAACGCAAACAAATATGTTGCAGCAAACGGCGGTAACACAGAACCGACAATCATTGTTGAAACAAAGGAAGAAGAAGTTAAACCGGAAGTAGAAGCCAACTTTAAAGACGGTGTATATACAGCATCTGCAAACGGGAACAACGGTCCTGTAAAAGTTGAAGTTACTGTAAAATATGGCGAAATAGTTACAATCAAACTACTTGAACATACAGAAACACCTGGTATATTTGAAGGTGCAGAGAAATCTGTTACATCTCAAATTATCAGAAAACAAACAGTAGACGTTGATACCGTTACAAATGCCACAAACACAAGTAAAGCTATCATTGAAGCTGTTAAACTTTGCATGGAACAAGCTAAATAATAATATATAAAATATTATATACGAAAAACAGTGCAGATTTTTTCTGTGCTGTTTTTTATTATACATATAAAAAATAAAATTCAAAAAAAGCACTTGTACAGCTAAAAAAGTCGAATAAAACTTTTACTACTTGTTAAATTAATAAAATCATTATTTTTTAATGCAACCCAAAATTTTTATTTATTAAATATAAAATTTGTTGCTACTAATAAAATATTTGTAAAAAAAATTCTATATTTTCAGAAAAACATTTATAAAAATACTTATAATGGCATTTTATACACTTTGTTCGATAAAATCAATAATTGATATAAAAATAAAACTATGATAAAATAGTTAATAAAGTTTTATGATTTAATAATAATATGAGGTGATATAATAATGAATAGAAAACTTACAAGAGAAGTAAAAATAGGTAATGTTACAATAGGCGGTAACAATCCTATTGCTATACAATCAATGTTAAATACCTCACTTGATGATATTGAGGCAAATATTGAACAAACAAAAAGACTGTATGAAGCAGGCTGTAATATCAGCCGAGTTGCCATACAAGGACCAAAAGATATACAGCTTATCTCAAAAATAAAAGAGGCGTCACCTATGCCGATAGTTGCGGATATTCAGTATAATCACAAATTGGCGATAGAAGCGGCCTATGCAGGTGCTGATAAAATACGCATAAACCCCGGCAATATTGGTTGTGACGATAGAGTTAAACAAGTTGTAGATGCATGTAAGGAAAACAATATTCCAATAAGAATAGGTGTAAACAGCGGTTCGCTTGAAAAAGAAGTACTTGCAAAATATGGTTATCCATCAGCCATAGCACTTGTTGAAAGTGCTATGTATAATATATCACTGCTTGAAAGATATGATTTTAATAACTATGTGGTAGCAATTAAATCAACTGATGTTAAACGTACTCTTGATGCATATAGACTAATAAGCGAAAAGAGAGATTGTCCTTTGCACCTTGGCGTAACCGAGGCGGGAACTGCACACATGGGACTTGTAAAATCAGCTGTCGCACTCGGATCACTGCTTGCTGACGGTATAGGCGACACAATGCGTGTTTCACTTACTGCCGACCCGATAGAAGAAATATATGCCGCTAAAGATATCTTGCGTAGTATAGGCAGACTTCCTAATGCTCCTGTATTTATATCTTGTCCGACTTGCGGAAGAACACGAGTTGACCTTATGGGAATGGCAAACCAAATAGAAACAGCACTAAAAAATTGCCAAAAGAATATAAAAGTAGCTGTTATGGGCTGTATTGTTAACGGACCTGGAGAGGCAAAAGATGCCGATATCGGTATAGCAGGCGGTATTCCAAATTGCCAAATATTCAAAAAAGGTGAAGTAATAGCAACTGTTTCGCACGAAAAAGCTGTGGAAGTACTGCTTGCGGAAGTAGAAAAACTATAATTATGATAAAAAAACAAAAATACAGTATCTTAATAATTGTAATAATATCTTGTATAACAATGTCTATTGTTGAGATATTCATAAAGCCTATATACATTGTAAAATCAATGATAAAAATACCGCTATTTTTGATACTGCCTTTTATTTATTCCTATTTCAATAAAAATACCAATCTTAAAAATTTACTTATTCCCAATAAAAAAGGTTTTAAAATAGCTTTTTTTATTGGTATTACTGTATATATTATAATAATAAGTGCATATTTTATTCTTAATAAATTTTTTGATTTCGGAGCAATTATTCCCACGCTCGATAATACCCTGAAAATAGATAAAAAGAACTTTATCTTTGTTGCTCTCTACATATCTTTTATAAATTCTCTGTTAGAAGAATTTTTCTTTCGTGGATTTTCTTTTTTTACACTGAAAGATGTTTCATCACGAAAATTTGCATATATTTTCAGTGTGCTTATGTTTTCTTTGTATCATATATCAATGATGATAGGTTGGTTTGATATTATACTTATAGTTCTTGCACAAATAGGACTGTTTGTTGGAGGACTTATATTTAATTATTGCAATGAAAAGAGTAAAAATATATATATTTCTTGGCTTATACATATATTTGCCAATTTTGCAATAAATACAGTTGGATTTATATTATTTGGAATTATATAAATACTATACTATTTTTGGGGAGTACTTTCTTCCATCCCTAAAAATTTCTTATAAAAAATATAATAAAAATAATGAACGGAGGATATTTTTTGGCTACATTTGGAAGTGTCTTTGGCTCTTTTTTGGATAGTATAGACTGTCAAAATCTATGTGATACGGAAATTACACAACTGCAAAAATCACAGGACAATAAAAAACTATACGTCTTTCTTGCTCCAAAAAAAATCATATCAAAAAGACAAGTAGATATAACTATACTAAAACTACAAAAACTTTTATCTATTGAAGATATAAAGATTATATATACTTATGAAAAAGAACTGTTTACAGAAGAATTTGTCAGCGAAATAGCTTATGAACTAAAAGAAAGCGGATTTCCGATAAACGGTTTTTTAAACAATGCCCTTGTTGAACTAAACGAAAATGACGTTAAAATCAAACTGCAAAACGGCTCTGTAAAAAATGAAAATCAAGATTTTTTAAATTCACTCGATATTTCACAAAAATCAGCATCTATTGTAAAAAAATACTTTGGGTTTTATCCGCAAATAACATTTTGTGAAGAAGAACAACAAAGTGGTGACATTCCCATTACCATAAGTGTCGATGAATGTGTACACGAAGAAATTGCTCCACCACCATTTGAAACAGTAAAAAAAGTTGCACCACCACAAGTCTCCAAGAAGACAGCAAAAACATATACGCTTATCCGTATGGACAACTTACCTATTGACACAAGTTCTGCACAGCTACTTCTTGGCAAAGAAATAAAAAAAGTTCCCGAAGAACTTATTTATGTAAACAGTGAAACGGGTGTAACAAGTGTATGGGGAGATATTTTCGATATATCTTCACGAGAAACCAAAGACGGTAAAAAAGTAATAATGACGATACTAATTACCGACTATACAGGTTCTATTACCGTCAAATTATTTTTAGATAAAGAAAAGGCAAGTGCTTTTGATGATATAAAGGCAGGTAATACAATACTTGTTCAAGGTGAAGTAAGCTATGACCAATACGACAAAGATATTACCATAAAGGCACGTGACATAACACTTGTTAAAAAGACAAAGATAACAGATGATTTACCCGAAAAAAGAATAGAACTACACTGCCACACAACAATGTCAAGCATGGACGCAGTATCAACCCCTGCGGATATAATAAATAGAGCAAATGAATGGGGACAAAAAGCAATAGCAATAACAGACCATGGTGTCGTGCAGGCTTTCCCCGAAGCTATGAACACAGAACTCAGTATCCGCAAAAATAACCCTGATTTTAAAGTTATATACGGTATGGAGGGTTATTTGCTTGATGATATGGCAAGTGACTATCAAGGCGAAAAAAAGACAAGAACAAACCATATTATCATACTTGTCAAAAATCAAATCGGACTCAAAAATCTATATAAACTTGTTTCCTATGCACATCTTGACCACTTCTACAAACGACCACGCACACTTCGTTCACAACTGATAGAACACCGAGAAGGTCTTATTCTCGGTTCAGCTTGTGAGGCAGGCGAACTTTTTAGAGCTATCAAACAAAATAAACCTTTTGAAGAACTTTGCAAGATTGCGGAATTTTATGACTATTTGGAAATTCAGCCACTCGGCAACAATATGTATATGTTGCGTAAAGGCGAAGTAAATTCCGAACAAGAACTAATTGACTTTAATAAAAAGGTAATAGAAATAGCAGACAAAATAAATAAACCTGTTGTTGCAACAGGCGATGTACACTTCTTGGACAAAAAAGACAGTGTATATAGAGCAGTGCTGATGGCAGCACAAAAATTCCCCGATGCCGATATGCAAGCACCGTTATATATGCGAACCACACAACAAATGCTAGACGAATTCAGCTATTTAGATGATGAAAGAGCCAAAGAAATAGTAATAACAAACACACAAAAAATAGCTGATATGTGCGAACATATTCGCCCCATTCCCGAAGGCACTTTTACACCTAACATTGAGGGGGCGGAAGATGACCTAAAACGAATCACCCGAGATAAAACAAGAGAAATATATGGTGAAAAAAATGCGCAGGGTGAAGTTATCGTCCCAGATGTTGTAACAAACAGACTTGAAAGAGAACTTGACTCAATAACAAAACACGGTTTCTCTGTACTATATATGATAGCACAAAAACTTGTTCAAAAATCGGTGGAATGTGGCTATTCGGTCGGCTCCCGTGGTTCTGTCGGTTCATCATTTGTTGCGACAATGGCAGGCATTTCCGAAGTTAATCCACTTCCACCTCACTATGTTTGCCCAAAGTGTAAACACAGTGAATTTTTCCTAAAAGGCGAATATGGTTCAGGCTTTGACCTACCTGACAAAAACTGTGAAATATGCGACACACCATATAACCGAGACGGTCACGAAATACCTTTTGAAACATTCTTAGGATTTGATGGTGACAAAGCTCCCGACATCGACCTAAACTTTTCGGGCGAATATCAGTCACAGGCACATAAATTTACAGAAGAACTGTTTGGAAAAGACCATGTGTTTAAAGCAGGAACTATATCAACAGTAGCTGATAAAACAGCCTATGGCTTTGCAAAAACATATATGGAAGAAAAAGGCAAGCCAATCGGTGTAGACACACTGAGACTTGCAAAGGGCTGTACGGGTATAAAGAGAACCACCGGACAGCACCCGGGAGGTATGGTTGTCGTGCCAAACGATTATGAAATATATGACTTTTGTCCTGTTCAGCACCCCGCAAATGATGTAAACAGTGATACAATAACCACACATTTTGACTTTCACTCAATACACGATACTATACTTAAACTTGATGAACTCGGACACGATTCTCCGACTATGTTTAAATATCTTGAAGACTATACAGGTATACTTATAAACGATATACCGATGAGTGACCAAAAAGTATACAGTCTATTTACATCTAGCGAGGCGCTTGGAGTGGATTTATCAGATGTGGGAGTAGATACAGGTACCCTTGCACTGCCCGAAATGGGTACACCATTTGTACGTGGAATGTTAAAAGAATCTAATCCCAAAAAATTTGAAGACCTTATACAAATATCAGGACTATCTCATGGTACTGATGTTTGGCTTGGTAATGCAAAAGATTTGATAGCTGACGGAATATGTACAATATCAGATGTTATCGGTACACGTGACAGCATAATGACAAGACTTATGCACTATGGACTGGATCCAAAACTTTCGTTTAAAATAATGGAGATTACACGTAAGGGTAAAGCTCCGAAACTACTTACCGAAGAAATGAAAGATGAGATGCGTGGCAAAGGTGTTCCGGAATGGTACATAAACAGTTGTTTAAAAATTAAATATATGTTTCCTAAGGCACACGCCGCAGCTTATGTAATTTCGGCTATACGTCTGGGTTGGTACAAGGTATATTATCCAAAAGAATTTTATGCTGTACTGTTTTCTATTCGTGGCGAAGACTTTGATGCACAAACAGCCATAAAAGGTGCAGAAAGCGTAAAATTAAAATACAATATGCTTTCATCAATGGGTAATGAACGCTCCGCCAAAGAAAACGGTGTTATGGATATGTTACAGGTAACTTATGAAATGCTGAAAAGAGGAATAGAGCTTTTACCGGTAGATTTATATAAATCAAAAGCTAAGATGTTCACAATAGAGGGAGACAAACTGAGATTACCTTTTTGCAGCCTAAACGGTGTCGGTGAAGCTGCCGCTCTGTCACTTGAAGAAGGTGGAAAAAAAGGCGCATACCTATCTATCGAAGAAATTACCACCAGAACAGGTGTTTCAAAAGCGGTTATAGAAACCTTATCAGAACATGGTTCATTAAAAGGACTGCCTGAAACCAGTCAAATTACATTTTTTTAGTAAAATTTGCCTATATTATATATTTATTCACATTTTATAGTTAAATTTTTAATAAATTTCATATAAACTTATGTTGTTTAAATTTTTAGAAATGGAGTTATTTTATGAGTAATAAAGTTGCAATTACTGTTGACAGTACATTCGATTTATCCCCTGAATTAGTTAAAAAATTTGATATTAAAGGCATTGTTCCGCTATATGTAGCTTTGGGTGAAAATTCTTATAAAGACGGTATAGACGTTGATAATAAACAATTAGAACAATATTTTAATGAGAAAAAAGCATTGCCAAAAACATCGGCGGCAACCCCATTTGACTTTGCCGAAGTATTTACAAAACTTCACGATGAAGGTTATGATGTTGTTCACATTGATATTGGTGAAGGTTTTTCCAGCACATACCGTAATGCATGCATAGCAGCAGAGCAAGTCGGTAATGTATGGGTAGTAAACAGTAATTCTCTTTCTTCGGGTGTTGGTATCCTTGCCACAATCGCCGCCGACCTTGCAAAAGAAGGAAAATCAGCAAAAGAAATATTCTGCATCTGTACAGATTTAACAGAAAAAATGGATATCAGCTTTTGCATAGATACACTGACATATTTACACAAAGGTGGCAGATGTAGCAGTGTTGCGGCACTTGGTGCAAACCTACTAAACCTAAAACCATGTATAGAAGTAAAAAATGGTGCTATGGGAGTAGGAAAAAAATATCGTGGAAATATAAAAAAGGTTTTACCTAACTATATCAAAGACCGTTTGGAAGACAGAAACGATATAGATACAAAACGTATAATCATCACACATACTATGAAAGATGATAAATATGTAGAAACAATAATTGATGAAGTTCGCAAATATCAACCGTTTGAGGAAATTTATATAACAAAAGCAGGTTCTACAATATTTACACACTGCGGTCCTGGAACACTTGGAATAATTTATTTACATAAATAAATTATTTATACAATTAAAAAACTAAAAAACTAGGTAAATGTTTGATTAATTATCACTCATTTACCTAGTTTTATTTTTATGCTTTTAAATTTTTTGAAAGATTATAGTACAGTCCTTTTTTATCCATCAATTCATCGTGTTTGCCACATTCGGCAATTACGCCGTCTTTTATATACATTATCTTGTCACAAGCACGAATTGTTGAAAGACGGTGCGCCACAACAAACGATGTGCAACCTTTCATCATTTCGTTAATGCCAGTTTGCAACGCCTTTTCTGTCTTTGTATCAATCGAACTTGTCGCCTCATCAAGAATAAGTATCTTTGGCGAAGAAGCAACTGTTCTTGCAAATGAAAGCAATTGTTTTTCTCCCTGTGACAGTGCCGAACCACGTTCCGGAAGCATTGTGTCATAATCATCAGGTAGTTGCTCTATAAATTCATTTGCACAAACAAGTTCTGCACTCTTATGCACTTTTTCATCATCAGCATTAAGACAACCATACCTTATATTTGCCTCTATTGTATCTGAAAAAACAAAGCTCTCTTGCATCATAATACCCATTTGTTTTCTCAAAGATTTAAGTCTAACTTTTGAAATATCCTGTCCGTCAATAAGCACCTGTCCGTCTGTAACATTATAAAATCTGCTGATAAGATTAATAATCGTACTTTTTCCACTACCTGTCGGACCTACAAGTGCCACACTCTCACCCGCTTTTACGGTAAAGCTTACATTTTTAAGGACAGGTTGACCTTCTTCATACGCAAATGTTACATTTTTAAACTCTACATCACCTTTGATAGTTGGCATTTCTTTTGCATCTTCAACATCGCTTACCTCAACAGGCTCATCTATTGTCTCAAAAATTCTCTCCAAATAAGCCATATTGTTAATAAAGTTATTGTATAGATTTGCTATTTGTACAATAGGATTCCAAAAACGATTGGAATACTGCATCATTGCCATTAATGTACCGAGTGAAAGCATAGGATTTGCAATAAAAATACCATAGTAAAGAAGTACGGCTATTACTACTTTACTTATGCTGTCAATAACAGGGTGAACTGTACTTGCACTAAATACAGCCTTAAACCATGCCTCTTTCGACTCTTGTATCAGATTATCAAAAATATCCTCATTATATTTATCTCGTGTAAATAATTGAGTAATTTTCATACAAGTAATACTTTCATTAAGATAAGCATTAACATTACTGCTCTTATTACTGTATTTTTGATATGCCTTTCTTTGAATAGGTTTTATTATCATTATCCAAATAATTACAAACGGCAAACCGCTTATAACAATAAATGAGAGCTTAACGTCCAAAATAAACATATACATTGCTATAAAGCCCAAGTTAAATATTTGAAGCAAAATAGTCAGCAGACCGTTAGACAAAATATTCGCAACCGAGTTTACATAGTTAATAACTCTTACAAGAATTTTACCATGTGGACGAGTATCATAATATGTAAATGAAAGTTCTTGCAAATGTTCAAATAAATCTTTTCGTATATCATATATTATACGTTGACCAACTATATTAATTTGTTTATTTGCCTGTGCAACAAGTAATGAATGTATAATAATTGTCAGTGTAATTAAAATACAATTTATTACCAACATTTTTATATCTTTTTGAGGAATACTTTCATCTATTGCCCTACTTGTCAGTAGCGGACCTGCAAGCCATATAACTATTGCGGTCATCTGAAAAAAAAGTGCCAACAAAAATTTTTTCTTTTCTCTCCATATATACTTAAAAGAACGTTTTAACATATTCATATTAAATGATGTACCCAGTGTTTCGTCTACATCAAATTTATTTCTTTTTGCCACAATATTCCCTCCTTACTGTAAATATTATTTTTAAACATAACCTTGAAGTTTACATATTTCATAATAGTAAGCTTTATTTTCTATAAGTTCTTCATGCTTACCCATCTCCAATATTTTACCGTTTTCCATTATTACTATCTTATCCGCATTTTGTACCGATGAAATTCTTTGTGCAACTATAACTTTTGTGCACTCAAACGGTAGATTATTAAGACTGTTTTGTATATATTCTTCTGTTTCATTATCCACAGCGGAAGTAGTATCATCAAGAATTAATATTGAGGGTTTTACAGCAATAGCACGCGCAAGAGCTATTCTCTGTTTTTGTCCGCCCGAAAGTCCTGTTCCTCGTTCTCCTATTATGGTTTCGTATCCGTCTGACAATTTTTCTATAAATTGTCCTGCCGCAAGAGCTGCACAAGTTTTTACGGTTTCTTCGTCCAAATCAGGATTACCATAAGCAATGTTTGCGTCTACACTATTTGAATATAGTACTACATCTTGTGTGGCATAGCCTATACATTTACGCAGTTCTTGCATATCCCATTTTTTAACATCTACACCGTCAACAAATATAGTACCTTCTTGCGGATCAAGTAGTCGTGGTATCATATTTAAAACAGTTGTTTTTCCACTGCCTGTTGCACCCATAATAGCAACTGTTTCACCTGATTTTATTGATAGATTTATATTTTCGACACTATATTTTGATTTTTTGTCACAATTATACTTATAGCTGACATTTTCAAAAACAATATCGCCTTTTGGTCTTGATGTAGGTTTATACGGCTTTTTAAGATTTGTTATTTTTACGGGAGCATAGTATACTTCCATTATTTTATCAACAGATACAAAGAAATGCTGCATATCGTTTATATACATACCCATATTTGCAATAGGAGACGATATGCCCCAAGTAAGCAGTGATATTGCTGTCAATGCACCAAAGCTCATTTTATCACCTATGATAAAAATACCGCCTACGAGAATAGCTATTGTACCCAAACTTTGGCTGAATACGTCAATAATCGGCCAAAACTTTAACCAATATAAGCTTGCATCAATATTCGCATCTCGAAACTCGCCGGATGCTTTCGCAAATTTTTCGCACTCATATACTTCTTGTGCGAAAGCTTTTATTGTCTTGTTACCTGATATATTTTCTTGTGCTATGGTATTCATCTTTGATAGTTTTTCACGCACTTTTCCGAATAATTTATGCGCTGTTTTGGCATAAAAAAATGCCGGCAAAAATATTATAGGTGTTATTAACAACATAATAAGTGCCAGTTTCGGTTCTAATGTAAAATAATAAATAATAGTGAATAAAAACAGACAAACACTTTCCAATACATTATACGCTATCCATGCTATTGTATGTCTTATCCTATCCATATCTGCTGTAAGACGAGTCATAAGGTCACCTGTACGGTATTCATTATAAAATGAAACATCAAGTTCACTCAAATGTGCGTATATTGCCGTTCTCATTCTTTGCAAAACAGTTTGTGACACATCTTCACTTGCAACTATGACACCATACTTTACCACATTTTTAATAACTTGCGATACTATTATTGCAATAAGTATCGGTACAAGCAAAGAAAAATTGTGTACAATTTCACCTTCTACATTTGCTTTTCCGACAAGCACATCATCAACAAGTACTCTTGTCAAAAAAGGATATATAAAGTATAGCATAGTTGATACTACTGTAAGAACCATTGCAAGTGAAAATAATTTGCGTTTTCCATACATAAATTCATTTACAAATCTTAATTGTTTCATCACACTCTCCTCACCATTCTTTTGTATAAATTTTTAAATATATTTTAATGCAATAAAGCGATAAAATCAACTTATTTTTTTACATTTTTAAAATTAGATTAATAAAGGTAAATATTATTATGTATTATATAAATTATCAATAAGCATTTCTTAAATAAATAAAATATAAGTATTATAACAAGAAACTTATTTCGTATTTTATACTATATTTAAAAAGTTATCTACACAAGCTAATCTGTATATTTATACTATATTTATTAAATTACAAATAAAATTTGTGTAAGTATTGCCAAAAAAATAATATTGTGATAATATATTTTATGAGTATATTAATTGCATTACATAAGATAAAATTATAAATTAGTAAAACCTATATCAAAATAAACTTACTATTTATTGACACAAAAATATTACTCTCATAAACATATTTTTACAATAATAATCTAATTAAAGAAATTTTTATAAACTAAATTTTTTGTAAATTAATTTTTTTAGGGATTGTTAAAACTAAATAAAAATTGTACAATAACAATAGTAATAGTATTTTTTTAATATATTTTACTGCAAATTTTATTATTATTTACGGCGATAATTAAACTTTATATACAATCGCAAATAGAACACTTTTATATTTTTAGGAGGTTTATAATTATGTACAGCAAAACAACAGTTATCAACAGTTCAACAGGTCTACATGCTCGTCCCGCATCAGATTTTATTACTTGCGCAAGTAAATTTAAATCTAAAATAGTTATAAAGAAAGAGAGTGACGGTGCTGAGGCTAACGCAAAAAGCATTGTAATGCTTTTGTCTCTTGGACTAAATCAAGGTGAAACAGTTACGCTTACAGCAAACGGCGAAGACGAAGTAGACGCAGTTGAAACACTTGTTAAAATGATTGATAATGATTTTAATGTATAAATATTAATAATACATAATAAAAAGGTAGCGGACTGTAAAAATCCGCTACCTCACTCTGTCGAAAAAGTCTGATAATATCGGACTTTTTCTTTTTTTATGTAAAAAGAAGTGGTATAATAGAGGTACAAAAAATGTTAGATAGGGTGAAGAATGTGCTAGTAAAAGACAGAGAAAACAGAGAACAACTTGAAATATTCAGTATAGAGGATTTTGTACCATCAGATCATCTTCTGCGAAAGATAGAAAACGCAGTAGATTTTAAAAAAATATATAAAATAGTAGAAGATTTGTATTGTCAGAACAACGGCAGACCAAGTATAGATCCTGTGGTAATTTTCAAAATGGTACTTATTCAGCATTTGTATGGAATACCTTCGCTTAGACGCACAGTAGAAGAAATTAAAATGAATGTTGCATACCGTTGGTTTTTGGGATATTTAATGAATGATGAAATTCCTCACTTTTCAACGATAAGCTATAATTTTAAACATAGATATACCGAAGAAACAATAGAGAAAGTATTTTATTGGATATTGAGGGAAATAGAAAAAGCAGGATATTTGTCACCTGAGACTGTATTCATTGACGGAACACATATTAAGGCTAACGCCAATATGAAAAAGACAGTTAAAAAGGCAGTTCCACAAGCTGCAAAGGTTTATGAAAAGCAGTTAATGAAAGAGATAAATGAAGATAGGGATAATCATAACAAAAAGCCTTTTGACGGATTGTA
>JAHHTR010000047.1 GCA_020024515.1 Angelakisella sp. | reverse complement strand
GTATATATGGATAATATAATAGTGTCGATAAATAACAATATCAAAAATCAAATAAAAACTTTTAATTGATTATCATATATTGATATTGAAAATTTATTGACACTTTTATCTTCGGAGGTATTAAAATTTATGAATAAAACAGCTGTTACCGCAACAACTATTGGTGTAGCAACAGCAGCTCTTACAATGGGTACTGCTGCTGTTATGCTAAAAAATTCTCCTAAATCAAAAAAACGTGCTTTAAAAAAAGCTGCAAAAAAATCCATGAACCAAGCAATAACTGCCTTTAATGGTATGGTAGATGGTGTAACATCAGCTATGATGAAATAATATCCTTGCAAAATCCTCCTAAAACAGTTTTTTTGAATACTATTCTTTATCTTCTTTACTTTTTAACAAGGTGAGCATCATTCTGTGGATTATTTTTTAACAGAACACAAAAATCCACCAACCACGTAACAAATATTGTTACAAAGCTGTCTTTTTTGACAGCTTACATATTTTTGTCAACATATACACTATTATATAGCCAAGTACTGAAACAATTATTATTGTAGCTCCTGACGGAATATCCAATATATATGAAAAATATAATCCCAAAAGAGAATAAATCATACCGAAAGCTGATGCAAGGAGCATTCTTGTATTTAATTTTTTGCTAAGTAAACTTGCTGTTACCGCAGGTACGGTAAGAAGTGCTATTATTAACATTATACCTGCAACTTTTATTAAAATTACTACTGTAATTGCAATCAGTAGCAAAAGTAAATATTCCATAAATACAACAGGCATACCCTTGATCTGTGCAAATACATCATCAAATAGGTATGTTTTCCAGTATGGATAGAAAGCAAATATTAAAAATATTGTTATAATAGTAAGCATTAATATTATATTCACATTGCTTTTTGTAACAGATAAAATATTTCCAAATAAATATGAATTCATATCAGGCGGGTAACCTGAACTTAAGCTCACACTTATAATGCCGACAGCCATACCCAGCGACCAAAAAATACCCAGCGCAACCTCACTGTTTTCTTTATTCTTTCTTTTAATATACCCAAGTCCCATTGATGCTATCAATGAAAAAATAACTGCACCAAACATCGGTTCATAACCCAACAGATAGGCAAGACCTACACCACCATAAGCAGTATGAGCTATTCCACCACTCATCATTATCAATTTTTTTTGTACTATTATTACCCCTATTATTCCACATACAATACTTGCAAAAATTGCTGTGAACACTGCATTTTGCAAAAAATCATATTTAAAAACCGCCTCTAACATTTGTGTCCCTCCTCATTACAATTACAATGTGTGTGCGTAGACAGTACCCTATGCGGGACACCATGTGCTATCAAATCCACAGGACAACCAAACATTGAGTTGACTGTCTCCTCGGTAAGTTTCGGTTCACCATGGTATATCAATGTTTTATTCAAACAAGCTATACTATCCACTTTTTGCGAAACAGCCATTAAATCATGTGTAACTAATATTATTGTTTTTTGTGTATGAAGTTTATCCAATAATCCGTATATTGTTTCACGAGATGCCGGATCTACACTTGCGGTCGGTTCATCAAGCAAAAGTATTTGCGGATTGACAGCCATAGCTCTTGCTATCAATACTCTTTGTATTTGTCCTCCCGAAAGTTCATTCATCTGTTGTTTAGCAAGGTTTGCTATTCCCATTTCTTCCAATAAATGTAACGCTATTTCTTTTTGTTCATTTGTATATCTGTAAAAAATTTGTAATGAACTTTTTTGCATTCCTGTCAAAACAACTTCAAGTGCCGTTATCGGAAAAGATTTATCCTGCATAGAAAACTGAGGAACATAACCAACAAGCTTTCTTCCATCTTTTATATTTTTACCGCATATCGTTATACTGCCTTTTGCAAACGGGAGCAGTCCCAATATTGATTTTAAAAGTGTTGTTTTGCCACCGCCATTTTGTCCCAATATGCAAAGATATTCTTTTTCTTTTACACTCAGATTAATATTTTCCAATGCTGTATGGTTATTGTCATAGTTTACAGTCAAATTTTCTATTTTTAAAACTGTATTGCTCATCTTTTCTCCTTCTTTGTTTTTTATATTATTTAATCTTTATATCAATATAAATAAATATTGTATCATTATTTCCTTTTATTTACAACTTTATTCTATATTTTACAAATCAAAACCATGTAGATTTGTCAATAATGTGTTACAAAATCAGAAAACCTCACCAATAGAAAGAAAAGCCTTAATATAATCAGAAGGAGACTTCCAATTTAAAGGACGCATAGGAAAATCATTGTACTTTCTATTATGTAGAGCAAGTTGCTTTTTAAAGTCATCAAAATAACGAAAACGTGAATATTCATCAATAGCAGTGTACTGATAAAACTTTTTACCGACAGCATCTCCGACTATACAGCAGGTAGGAACAAATTTGACATCTATTTGAACTCTTTGCCCGGGATACTGCATTTGCTCGTATGGTTTTGCTATATATTTTGGGTTTGGTGGTTTAACAACCATTTGATTTTGTTTGCGAAGTATACGATACAGTCCTGTTACCAAACGGGTATATCCTCTCTGTTTTAATTTCACCCAAAAGACGACTAACCCGTCATTCATATTACGTTTTCGCATATCTTTTATCAGCTTTAATTCTTGTGTTGTATGCTCGTTTGGGTGATGATGTGGACGGTGAGATTTGTCAGATAAAGACTACAATGTACCATCATACCGTTTTAACCAACGATAGATATATTGACGGTTTGTTCTGTATCTTACAGCGGCTTTGGTTACTCCGTATTTTTTAGAATACAAAATTAAGGCTTGATGATATTTACAGGTTTGTGTTACACTTTTCATGACGAATGGATTTTCCTCACTTTCAGTTTAGTTGTCGCATACTTACTGTAACATAGATTTTCCATTGCGTCACTTTTTTCAATACTGTAACACATCTATTGTAATCCTACAATTAAAATGTATAGAATTTTATAATTATATTGACTTTCAATTTGTAAAGTGTTAAACTATTAGTGTTTATGATGTATATTAACAATATTTGAAATATTTTGTCGAGGCATAGTGTTTTTTCATCAATTTATTAATAAAATATTGTTAATATATCGAGTTTTATATTAATACATCAAAGAAATGAGGAAAAATTAATATGAGAATGAAAGGAAAAACTTTGACTGTTATTTTGGCAGTTATTTTGAGTCTTACTCTGTTAATAGGTTGCGGTAATACCACAACTTCAAATGTTTCAGACACTGTACGTTGGATAAACGCAACTTGCGCCATTCTTACAGAAAACAATGGCGGTGACCATAATATCTTCGGTGGTATGAAACCGGGAGATGTCAGTAAGCAAACTACTCAGATGCTTCTTAAAAACTATTGGGACGTAACGGACAAAAAAAGTGCTGATGAAACATTGGAATGGATACTTAACGAAGGTCACAGAACAGACTTTTTAGAATTAATGCAACTGCTAAAAGAAGTTGGTGCAGAGAAAGAAACAAAAGAGGATTTAGCGGGAATTTTGGGAGAGTTGGAAGGAGATAAAGAAGCCGGTCCGTATCTTGCCCAAAGTTTTTATGACTATTTGGAATTTGGCGATACAGCGATTGACGCATGGGACTATTCACGTGCAATCTCTTTATTGGGGTGGTACTATCAAGCAGGTTTTTATACCGAAGCAGAGGCTTTGGACAAAGCTTTGGAAGTTGCCCAAATTATTCAAAAAGAATTTTCTTCTTGGGACGAATTTAACAAAAGTTATTGCAGAGGTTATAGCTATTGGGCAAAAGACGATAGTAGCAAACGTTGGGCTGTATATGAAAAATTAAAATCGGATCCAAATGGTCCATATCAAATAGCTTGGGATACAGAATTGAAAAAGACTTGGTGATTTTAAATTATGTAAACTGTTTTATAATATGGCAACATAATAATAATAAAGGCAGAAACAAAGTAGATTTACTGTGTTTCTGCCTTTTGTACAATCAGTCATAACCACCAGCTTAGCTAGTGGTTATGACTATTCTATATTTATTCTTTCAATTTCTATTGCCTTATATGTTTTATCATTAATTTTTATAACCGCACCACTCATACGCACATTTCCGTTATCGCTCTCAAATTTTGTCGGTAAATTTGTTGTGAAACGTTTTAATGCACTTTCAAAAGTTACACCAAGAGAAGAATTGAAACTACCACACATACCAATATCAGTTATATAAGCTGTTTGTTTAGGAAGTATTCTCTCATCTGCTGTCTGTATATGTGTATGTGTCCCGTATAGAGCAGTTACCTTGCCATCTAACATATATCCCATACACAATTTTTCACTGGTTGCCTCTGCATGAAAATCAACCAATATTATTTTTGCATCTATTTTAGACAATAAATTATTAATCGCAGAAAACGGATTTTCAAAAGCTCCTTCAATATTTGTCATACCACATAAATTTATTACCGCAATTTTCGGTTTTCCGGGTGTATCATATATACAGTATCCTCTACCGGCCGCACTCTCATGAAAATTACAAGGTCTGCAAATATACTTATTTTCATCTAAATAATTATATATCTCCCGTCTACGTAAACCATGATTTCCCAGTGTTATTATATCTGCGCCCGCACCAAAAATTTTTTCTGCCGAATTTGGCAAAATGCCATTCCCTTCTGCCGAATTTTCTCCATTTACTACCGTAAAATCTATATTATATTTATTTTTTACTTTTCTTAAATTTTCACATAAAAAATTTGTACCATTATTACCAACTACATCACCTATTACAAGTATATTCATTTTATTCCCCTTTAAACTTTAAAATAGTAATATAATTTATTATTATAACCTATACCTTTACCTTGTACAAGTATAATTATAAGCTTTTTATCAATTAATTATATAAAAAATATTAACAATTAGTATTATACTTGAAAGTAACCTTAAAATATGTTACTATTTGTTATGAATTACTTTTATATATGTAATAAAAATTTAAAATAAACAGAGGATTATATGGATATAATAAATATAGTACTTGTAGAACCACGTATACCTCAAAATGTAGGTAATATTGCCAGAACCTGCGCTGCCACAGGTGCACGACTTCATCTTGTAAAACCTTTCGGATTTACAATAAATGATAAACACTTAAAGAGAGCAGGACTTGATTATTGGGACTATTTGGATATAACCTATTATGACAATCTAGATGACTTCTACAAAAAAAATCCTGATATAACAGTATATTACTTTACAACAAAAGCAAAACATATTTATTCCGATGTACAGTATCCAAACAATGTATATCTTATGTTTGGCAGAGAAGATATGGGACTACCCGAAGAACTGTTGCTTCAAAATGAAAGCGCCTGCGTAAGAATGCCTATGAAATATGGTTTGCGAAGTCTAAATTTATCAAATACAGTAGCTATTGGCACATACGAGATTTTACGCCAATGGAATTTTCCAAAACTTCAAAATTTTGGAGAACTGCATAAATACAAATGGGATAAATGATGTTTCACATGAAACAATTATTGGAGGAAAATGTGAAAAAAATCAAAAAAACGACCTTTTTTATCTTTATTGTAATACTTACAATGCTTTTTTCAAGCTGCGGTAATACAATTTTAAAAGTGGAAAAAAATGATATTTACAATAATATAGAATCATCAACATCAAACAAGATTGAAACCAATAAAAATATTGATAAAATTAAAATTCCATATTATGAAAATGATTCTTTAAATCCATATCAATCGGAGACATTACACAATTTCATTTTAAATACACTTATATACGATTCACTGTTTATTCTTGACACAGCAGATAATCCTATTCCTCTAATTGCAATAAGTATTACAAAACTACAAGATGGACATTTGATTGCAATAGATACCGAACAAAAATACAGTGATGGTTCAAATATCACAGTAGATGACGTTTTATATTCATTTAACCTTGCAAGAGAACATAAATATTATGGACCCCCACTAAACAATATCGATAATATTGAAAAAATAAGTGAAAATACATTTAAAGTTTATTTAAAAGAACCCGATGTATATTTTGCAAAATGCTTAACATTTCCGATTGTAAAACAAAATTCAAGCAAGGAATTACCAATAGGCTCCGGTAGATTTGTTCTGAACTCTGTTGAAAAAAAATTAATTGCCTCAACCACTACACACAGAAAAGTTAAAACTATAAAGGAAATAAAGCTTGTTCCAACTACCAATGAAGAAACTTTAAGTTTTTCATTAATGGATAACAGTATTGATATTATGTACAGTGATTTACAATCAAAATTTAATTTAGGCGTTGGAATAGGATATAAACAAATTCCGATTAGTAATTTAATCTATTTAGGTGTCAATCCTTATATAGCAAATGCCAATATTCGAAAATTAATAAGTGAAAATATTGATAGAGAAATAATATCTCGTACAGTTTATACAGGATTTGCAAAACCAACTTTTTTTCCAATCAAAACAGATAACTATAATAAAAATATTTATAATTTGTTTAATTTGGAGGAAGCATTGCTAAAACAAGGATACAGGAAAAACGAAAATAATAAATGGATTTTTAATGATAAATATGTTACAATAGATATATTGATTAATAAAGAGAGTTTGGACAAAACCGTTATCGGTGAATATTTGCAAAAAACTCTCACACATATGGGTTTTGAATCAACACTACACAAAGTTTCATATAACGAATATATAAATAATATTAATAACGGTAACTATGGAATATATATATCAGAGATGAAATTATCTCCAAATAATGACTTAACACAGCTATTATCAAATAAAAATATTAACTATTCCACATTTTACCCAAATATTATAAACTCTTACAAGGAAATGAAATCAATCGAAGATAATGAAGAACAATTTAAATTAACATTTACAGAAGAACTGCCGATAATACCACTAGTCTTTCGACGTGGAGCGCTGTGCTATTCACGTGATTTTTCTGCAAATATAGTTGCAACTGAGCAAGATATATTTTATAATATAGAAAACTGGTAATATAATAAATGAACATAAGGAGGTATAATTTATGATAGGTTTTCAAAATACACAAGGTACAGTTGAGGTTTCTCAAAAATATTTTGCACAATTAATTAGTAAAGCAACATCAGAATGTTTTGGTGTTTCCGGAATGGTTGATTCTCCATATAATGGAATGTGCAACTATGTAAGTAAACATAAATTTTTTAATAATGGTGTAAAAGTTCATACTTCAAACGGAAAATTAATTGTTGACTTGCACATTGCTGTTACTTTCGGAATCAATATTGAAGCCATTGTAAAAAGCATTGTACACAAAGTTCGTTATACAGTCGAAGAAAATACTGGTTTTGAAGTAGGAAAAGTAAATGTATTTATTGATGCTATGACATCAGCTGAATAATGAAAACTTATATGTTTAAAATCCTTTAACAGAAACATCAAAGGATTAAATATAACGGTTTCTAAAAAGAAAATTTAAAGTACCGTTAGCTTGCGGTATTAAAGGAGAGATTGAATTTTGATAAATGGAAAACTATTGAGAGATGCTATAATCTCCGGTGCAAATAATATATATAACGAAAGACAACGTGTAGATGCCCTTAACGTATTCCCTGTTCCTGATGGTGACACAGGTACAAATATGAGTATGACCATGAATGCTGCAAAGACAGAACTTTTGACTTTGTCAGATGATTTGACAGTAGACGAAGTTGCCCACAAAGCATCATCAGCACTACTACGTGGTGCAAGAGGAAATAGTGGTGTTATTACTTCTCTACTATTCCGTGGATTCAGTAAAGGTCTAAAAGACAAAGAAACTGCAACAACAGAAGACTTAAAACATGCTCTTTCTCTTGGTGTGGCAGCTGCATACAAAGCAGTTATGAAACCAACAGAGGGAACAATGCTTACAGTTGCCCGTATTGCATCTGAAGAATTGACAAATGCAGATACAAGTAATATGTCAACCAAAGAAGTTTGGGACTTCATGCTTGAACAAGCCGAAAAAACACTTGCAGAAACTCCCGAAATGTTACCTGTACTAAAAAAAGCAGGCGTTGTTGATGCCGGTGGTGCCGGTATATGCTGCATATATAAAGGTATGAAAAGTGTATTTAGCGGTAACGGTATAATAGCCGCAGAGGGTAATGATACTACTGCGACACAAAATGTAAAAGTTGAAGATATTGAATTTATTGATGAATTTGACGGTGGCGAAATTGTTTTTGGCTACTGCACAGAATTTATTGTTTTAAAAGATAAAGAACACGAAAAAGATCCACTTTTACTTCGTGCATACTTAGAATCAATCGGTGACAGTGTTGTTGCTGTTGATGATGATGATATTATTAAATGTCATGTTCATACAAATGATCCCGGACTTGCATTGCAAGAAGCTTTAAAGTTCGGTATGCTCACAAAAATGAAAATAGAAAATATGCGTGAGCAATTTGCTGACAGACAAAAACAAAAGAAAGCCGAAGCATTAAAGCAAGTACCAGTTGATCCTGATGTTCCGTTTAGCTTTGTTGCTGTTGCGGCAGGTACCGGTGTAGAAAACCTATTCACAGACCTAGGGGCAACACATATTGTCAGCGGTGGTCAAACTATGAATCCATCTACATCTGATATTTTAGCGGCTATTGAGGCTTGTCCCTCTCAAAACATTTTTGTTTTACCAAATAACAAAAATATTATTATGTCAAGCGAACAAGCAATAAAACTTACAACAAGAAATGTTGTGGTAATTCCTACACGTACTATTCCACAAGGACTTAGTGCAATGCTTAACTTTGATCCTGATGCAGATATGGACACAAATACTATCAATATGAAGAATGCTATTGATAATGTTGGTACAGGTCAAATTACATTTGCCGCTCGTGACAGTGACTACGATGGACACAAAATCAAAAAAGGAGAATTACTTGCACTTGAAAACGGGAAAGTAAGCTTTACAGAAACAGACCTTGTTAAATGTGCCGTTAAACTTACAAAAGCACTATTAAGGAAAGATAGTAGCTTTGTAACTCTTATCTACGGTGAAGATGTAACAGACGAACAAGCCGCTGAAATAGAATCAGCTATTAACGAAAAATTACCAAGTAATATTGATTGTTCATTAGTAAACGGTGGACAACCTGTATATTACCTAACAATTTCAGTAGAATAATTTTTAAAGATAAAAAGCAAGATATTCCAAAACAAATAAGTTCGGAAATCTTGCTTTTTTTAAATAAATACAATTATACTAATTATTAAAAATACATACATAAGGAGAATTTTGACAATGACTGATTATAAAAAATTGCAAAATGGCAGTGACGTTCGTGGTATTGCATTAGACGGTGTAAAAGGTGAAAAAGTAAATTTAACTCCACAAATAGCTTGCGATATAGCTTATAGCTACGCACACTGGCTTGCAAAAAAAGTAAACAAAAACATATCAGAACTTAAAATAGCTGTCGGTAATGATTCACGTTTGAGCGGAGAGTCACTAAAAGATGGGGTAACAAAGGCTCTATCCTACTTAAATATTACCGTATATGACTGTGGACTCGCTTCTACTCCTGCTATGTTTATGTCAACTGTTCTTGACGAATTTATGTTTGACGGCAGTATAATGCTTACAGCAAGTCATCTTCCTTTTAATCGCAATGGTCTAAAATTTTTTACAAAAGATGGAGGACTTGAACGTGAAGATATAGAAGAAATACTTATAAATACAAAAGAAATAAATTGTACCGCAAAACAAGAATTCATTAAACCTTGCAATCTTATGACAGCCTATGCAAAACATTTAAGAGAAGTTATCAAAAAAAGTATTAATAGTAAAAATAACTATGAAAAACCACTTACAGGCTTTAATATTGCAGTAGATGCCGGTAACGGAGCAGGCGGATTCTTTGTAAATGATGTTCTTATACCACTTGGTGCGGAAACAAAATACAGTAGATTTTTAAATCCTGACGGGAACTTCCCTAATCATATTCCTAATCCTGAAAATAAAGAAGCTATGAAATCTATTCAAGATGCTGTTTTAGAGGGCAAATGTGATCTCGGTATAATATTTGATACAGATGTTGACAGAGCAGGTGCAGTTGACAGTAATGGCAACGAACTTTCAAGAAATAGATTTATTGCTCTAATGTCAGAAATAGTTTCCGAAAATAATAAAGGTTGCACTATTGTTACCGATTCCGTTACTTCTTCCCACCTTAAAACATATATTGAAGATAGACTTGGTTGTAAACATCACCGCTATATGCGTGGATACAAAAACGTAATTAATGAGGCTATAAAACTTAATAAAGAAGGTATCGAAACACCTCTTGCAATAGAAACATCGGGACATGGTGCATTAAAAGAAAATTATTTCCTTGATGACGGTGCTTATCTTTCTGCAAAAATTATAATAAAACTATATAAACTTCGTGAAGAAAACACAACCATAACAAAATTATTAAATAAACTTAGCGAACCAAAAGAAGCAGAAGAATTACGTCTTAAAATAGAAGTGGAAGACTTTAAATCATACGGTCAGCAAGTACTTTCTGATTTAATTGAATATGCAAAAGCCAAAGAAAACTGGATACCCGCAAATGACAATCACGAGGGATTTCGTGCAACTGTAAAAGAGGGTAATGGTTGGTTCTTAGTAAGAATGTCACTACATGATCCACAAATTCCGATTAATATTGAAAGTGATTCTATTGGTGGTGCAAAAATCATCAGAGAAGAACTATATACATTTATGAAACAATACGATAAACTAAATTTAACAGCTTTTAACAAATAATATTATTAGTAGTTAAAGGAGTGATTTATTATAATTAAAAATATTATATTTGACATGGGCAATGTTCTTATAAAATATCGTCCTGAAATATACATACAAAAATATGTTGAAACTTCTGACCATACAACTTTTTATAATGAAGTATTTCAGTCTTTGGAATGGGTACAACTAGATAAAGGTACTATTTCAAATGAGCAAGCCATTGACAGTGTTTGCAAGCGACTTCCATTACATCTACATGAGCCTGCCAAAAATGTATTTACAAAATGGTACGAGAAATTGGAACTTGTAGAAGAAATGTTGCCTTTGATAAAAAATTTAAAAGAAAATGGATACAATATCTATTTATTATCCAATGTAGCAAAAACTTTTCATAACTACAAAGATAACATTCCTGCCATTAAATACTTTGACGGACTGTTTATTTCAAGTGAATGTGGATATTTAAAACCCGAAAAAGAAATATATACAACTTTTCTGAATAAATTTAATCTTGTACCGAATGAATGCTTTTTTATAGATGATATGCCTATTAATATAGACAGTGCAATAAATGTTGGTATGAAAGGTTATATTTTTAAAGGTAATGTGAAAAGTTTAATTGCAAATTTAAAAAATAACAAAATAAATGTAAGTATATAACTATAATAAAACTGTTGAAATTAATAAGTTTTAACAGTTTTATTGTTTATTTGTTAAAAGATTGTTTCACGTGAAACATTTTATTTGCAAGATTTTTTTTTTGTGATATAATTATACCGTAACATTTTATTATAGTTATAATGATTTTGCACAGGAGGAATAAAATGGGGAAAATTATAGCGATAGCTAATCAAAAAGGCGGAGTCGGAAAAACAACAACGGCTGTAAATCTGACTGCCGGTATAGGTGCAAATAATAAAAAAACTCTATTAATTGACCTTGACCCACAGGGAAATGCAACAAGTGGTTTTGGCATTAATAAACGCAATATTACTATTTCTTCATACGATGTTTTAATAGGAGACACTTCCATAAAAGATGCAACAATAAAAACCGAATTTAAAAATGTTGATGTTGTCCCCAGTCATATATCTCTTGCCGGCGCCGAAATAGAATTAGTGGAACTTGAAAATCGTATGATGAGACTACGTGCAAAATTAGTAGCAATAAAAGATAAATATGACTTTATATTTATTGACTGTCCGCCTTCACTTGGTCTTATAACAGTAAATGCTCTTTCAGCCGCCGATTCTTTGCTTATTCCTATCCAGCCGGAATACTATGCACTTGAAGGACTGTCACAGCTGATGAGCACTGTAAAAACAGTTAAACGTATGTATAACAGTGACCTTAATATTGAGGGTGTACTTCTTACAATGTTTGATGCCCGTTTAAATTTAACAATGCAAGTTGTAGAAGAGGTTAAAAAATTTTTTGTAGGCAAAATTTTTAAAACTGTTATTCCACGCAATGTTCGTCTATCCGAAGCTCCAAGTTACGGTAAACCTATCATTTATTATGACAAGGGTTCAAAAGGAACAGAAGCCTATATTCAACTATCAAAAGAAATTATTAAATTAAATAAAAAAACTAAATAAAATTAAAATATACAGACAATAATTATACATAGGGGGAAATGAAGTGGCAAAAAAAGGAGGTCTAGGCAAAGGACTAGATGCCTTATTTTTGGATAATGAAACCGAAAATTCCGGCACTCTTGTAAAGCTGAGATTATCACAAATAGAACCAAATAAAAACCAACCTCGTAGAACATTTGATATTGATGCTCTTACAGAATTAAGCGAAAGCATAAAAGAGCACGGTATTATTCAACCTATCATTGTTCGCTCATTACCTGGTGGAATATATCAAATAATAGCCGGTGAACGTAGATGGCGAGCATCTAAAATAGCAGAACTTACAGAAATTCCCGCAATTATTATAGATGCCGATGACGAAAAAGTTATGGAGCTTGCTCTTATAGAAAACTTGCAGAGAGAAGATTTGTCACCTATCGAGGAAGCCAAAGGCTACAAAAAACTTATGGAAACTTACCATTTTACACAAGAGCAGGTTTCAAAAATAGTAGGTAAAAGTCGACCTGTGATTGCAAATTCAGTCAGACTGTTGACACTGCCACAAAATGCACAAAAATATCTTGAAGAAGGCAAAATAAGTGTCGGACACGCAAGAGTGCTTGTGGGTGTTAATGACTCAGCCAAATTAAACCAATTTTTAGATGATATTTTTTTACAAGAACTCACAGTACGTGAGCTTGAAAATCTTCTAAAAAAAAGAAACGAGCAAACAACTCCTGAAAAGAAAAATCAAAATTCTTGGGGAAACACTTGGCACAAAGAAATAGAAATAAGTTTACAAGAACATCTTAATACAAAAGTTAGAATCAATATTCAAAATAATAAAGGCAAACTTATTATAGATTTTTCTTCAAAAGAAGAACTGGAAGAACTTGCACGTAGACTTGCGAGTATTTAAACTTACTTATTATTAATTTTTTATAGAAAAGGAAGAAACATTATGTTAGACTTAAAAGTAATCAGAGAAAATCCTGACAGAGTAAAGAAAGCTATGCAAAACCGTCAAAAACCTATGGACGAAACTATTGACGAAATTCTTAAAATAGATCAACTTCGCCGCAAAATTGCATCAGAGTCAGACAGCAAAAAATCTGAACAAAACAAAGCATCAAAACTAATCCCACAATACAAAAAAGAGGGTAAAGACACAACAGAACTAATGGCAGAAATGAAAAAACTATCAGATGAAATCAAAGAACTTTCTGTACAACTTACAGAACTGGAAGAAAAACAACAAAAACTTGTTTACAGCGTTCCAAATATTCCACAAGACGATGTACCTGTTGGCAAAGATGACAGTGAAAATAAAGAACTACGTAAATACGGTGAGCCACGCAAATTTGACTTTGAGCCACTACCTCACTGGGATATCGGTGCAAACCTAGGTATACTTGATCCGGAAACAGCTGTAAAAGTA
The DNA here is from genome assembly GCA_020024515.1 of Angelakisella sp. Classification (GTDB taxonomy): domain Bacteria; phylum Bacillota; class Clostridia; order Oscillospirales; family Ruminococcaceae; genus Angelakisella. The sequence continues at coordinate 919 of JAHHTR010000047.1, read as the reverse complement.
ACAGGTAGTCGTTTCCATTTCTATATGGGACTGGGCGCAAAACTTGAACGTTCCATATACTCATTTTTTTTAAATACACACACTGAGCATGGTTATACAGAAGTATTGCCTCCATACCTTGCAAATACAGCATCTATGACAGGTACCGGTCAAATTCCAAAATTTGCGGAAGATATGTACAAAATTGAAAACGAAGACTACTATCTAATTCCAACAGCAGAAGTTCCTGTTACAAATATGTATCGTGACAGCATTTTGGAAGGTGCAAAACTACCTTTATCTTACTGTGCATATTCAGCTTGTTTCCGTGGCGAAGCAGGTAGTGCCGGTAGGGATAGCCGTGGTCTTATCCGTCAACATCAATTTAACAAAGTAGAACTTGTTAAATTTACAAGACCTGAACAAAGTAGCGAAGAACTTGAAAAACTTACAAATGATGCAGAACGTGTACTACAACTACTTAGACTACCATATCGTGTTGTATGCCTATGCACAGGTGACGTTGGTTTCAGTAGCTCAAAAACTTATGATATAGAAGTATGGATGCCTTCTTACAACAGATATGTTGAAATTTCAAGCTGTTCAAACTTCTTGGATTTCCAAGCAAGACGTGCAAAAATTAGATTTAAAGACAACATAAAAGATAAAGCCCAACTTGTACACACACTAAACGGTAGTGGTGTTGCTGTTGGTAGAACAGTTGCCGCTATACTTGAAAACTATCAAAATGCTGATGGTTCTGTAACTATTCCGGAAGTACTTCGTCCATATATGGGTTGTGATGTTATTCCTGCTCCTACAAAAGAATAATAAACTTTATTTAAAAGAAAAGAGATAGTCAAGATGAAAATATCTTGACTATCTCTCAGTCTGTCGAAAAAGTCTGATAATATCGGACTTTTTCTTTTTTTATGTAAAA
>JAHHTR010000046.1 GCA_020024515.1 Angelakisella sp. | reverse complement strand
TAATTTTATATAAATTTTAAATATTAAACTTTTGATAAATATATATAAAAATAATTGTAAAAAAAATAATAATAGGCTAGGTTTGCCATTTCTTGTATCCGTATATACTAAATAGAAATATTAGGAGGTAACTAATGGATTGGCGATATATATTATGTGCTTTAATTTCATTAATAATCGGTTCAGTACCGAGTTTTTATATTGGCATTAAATACCGAATGAAAGTGGCGGAAGCTGAATTGGGTTCGGCAGAGGCAGAGGCAAAAAGAGTTGTAAGTGATGCAATAAAGGTTGCTAATACAAAGAAGAAAGAAGCACTGCTTGAAGCAAAAGATGAAATTTTTAAGATGAAAAGCGATGCCGACAAAGAAATAAAAGAAAGACATACAGAACTTCAACGTCAAGAAAGACGTCTACAACAAAAAGAAGAAAATCTTGAAAGAAAATCCGAAAACATTGAGAAGAAAGAAGATGTTTTGCAAGGCAAACTTGATGATGCAGATGCACGACTAAAAGAAGCCGATAACGTTATGGCTCGTCAACTTGAAATGCTTGAAAGAATATCCGGATATTCACAGGAGCAAGCAAAAGAGCATATACTTAATGTTCTTAATGATGAACTGGTACACGAAAAAGCAGTTAAAATTCAACAATATGAGCAAAGACTTAAAGATGATGCAGATCAAAAAGCACGTGAGATTATCTCACAAGCAATACAAAGATGTGCTGCCGAGAGTGTCTCAGAGCTTACAGTATCTGTTGTTCCACTTCCCAATGATGAACTGAAAGGAAGAATAATAGGTCGTGAAGGAAGAAATATACGTACACTTGAAACATTGACAGGTGTTGACCTGATAATTGACGATACACCTGAAACAATAACACTTTCAAGCCATGACCCTGTTAAACGTGAAGTAGCAAGAATAACTCTTGAAAAACTAATACAAGATGGTCGTATTCACCCTGCACGTATAGAAGAAATGGTTGAAAAAGCCGCTCGTGAAGTAGAACATAAGATAAAAGTAGATGGTGAGCGTGCCGTAATAGAGACAGGAATTCATGGTGTTCACCCTGACCTTATGCGTTTGCTTGGGCGTATGCGTTACAGAACAAGCTATGGTCAAAATGTACTTAACCACTCAATAGAGGTTGCACAAATTGCAGGTATTATGGCATCTGAACTTGGACTTGATCCTACACTTGCAAAGAGAGCAGGTTTACTGCACGATATAGGGAAGGCACTGACTCACGAAATTGAAGGTTCACACGTTGATATTGGTGTTGATCTTGCTAAAAAATATAAAGAAAATCCTGATGTTATTCATGCAATACAAGCTCACCACGGTGATGTAGAGGCAAAATCTATTGTTGCACTTTTGGTACAGGCTGCCGATGCGGTTTCTGCCGCAAGACCCGGTGCAAGACGTGAAAACTTAGAAAACTATATCAAACGTCTTGAAAAACTTGAAGAAATAGCAAATTCATTCAAGGGTGTAGAGAAATGCTTTGCTATACAAGCAGGTAGAGAAGTTAGAATTATGCTAAAACCTGATGTTCTGAATGATGAACAAATGGTAATTACAGCACGAGATATTGCAAAACGCATTGAGAGTGAAATGGAATATCCAGGACAAATAAAAGTAAATGTTATTCGTGAAACTCGTGCGATTGAATATGCTAAATAATTAAATATTATAATGCGCCAACTACTTATATATTTACATATAGATGGTTGACGCATTTAGTTTATAGAATAATTATATTAAAATGTATTATTTTAATATAATTATTCTTGATAATTTTGATGAATCAACGACTTATATACTTATATATTTTCAATGGCTAATTTATAAATTAACATAAAAAAACAGTGAAATATGTATTGAAAAAATCAAAAAATATGTTATACTTGTACTGTAAAATAGTATATAGACTATAAACTTTACTTTTTCGGAGGAAAATATATGAAATGTCCATATTGCGGATATACTGATAGTAAAGTGCTTGATAGTAGACCATCTGACGATAAAGCAAGTATACGCAGACGTCGTGAATGTACGAATTGTGAAAAACGTTTTACAACATACGAGGTAGTTGAAACTGTGCCTATTTCTGTAATAAAAAAAGATGGTTCAAGAGAAAGCTTTAATAAAGACAAGATGCTTAATGGTATGATTAAATCTTGTGAAAAGCGTGTAGTTGATTTGGAAACACTTGAAAAAGCCGCAGACGAAATAGAGCAACAACTCCAAAATACACTCACAAAAGAAATAACATCAGTGGAAATCGGTGAGCTATGTATGCAAAAATTAAAAGATATTGACCAGGTAGCATATGTTAGATTTGCTTCTGTATACAGAAGATTTGACGATATTAATTCGTTTCTATCAACATTAAATGAGCTAAAAAATACAGATAAAAACAAAGATAAAAAATAAAAGCATAAGTATTTGTTTTTCTAAAAAAGTTTATATTTATGCTTTTTAAATTGGTTTAGTTGCTTTCATACTCAAAAGTGTTAAACTTTTACTTGTGACAATAAAACATATAAATAAATGGACAATAAAGAGGGAATATTTTATGGATAACAATAAACTAAAACTATTATATACTGCTGTTTTGGCTTTGGAGAGTATTGAAGAATGTGAAAATTTCTTTGAAGACCTTTGTACAGAAACAGAGCTTTCAGCACTGTCACAACGTATAAATGTAGCGAAAATGTTAATTGATAAACGTATATATAGTGACATTGTAAAAGAAACAGGAGCAAGCACGGCAACAATAAGTCGTGTTAATCGTAGTTTGAGAAAAGGTGCAAATGGCTATCCGAAAATATTTGAAAGGATAGATGGCAACAATGGCTGAATATAACGAAAATTTTTCAAAATACTATGATTTATTGTTGAGTAACCTAGATTACAAAGAACGTGCAAACTGTTTGTGTCAACTTGCTAAAAAATATCGTAAGGATTTTTCTTTGGTTTTGGACTTAGCTTGTGGTACAGGTACGCTTTCAAAAGAGCTTGCCCAAATGAACAAAGAAGTAATTGCTGTGGATAACTCGTATGAAATGCTGATGATTGCAAGAGAAAAAAATATAGATACAACACCGCAAATACTGTTTTTGTGTCAAAATATGCAAGAACTTGATTTATATGGAACAGTAGAAGTTGCATTTTGTACACAGGATAGTTTTAATCATCTCGAAAATAAAGAAATGTTGCAAGAGACATTTAATCGTCTTAAATTTTTTGTTGAGCCGACTGGACTTTTAATCTTTGATTTTAATACACCATATAAGCATAAGAATATACTTTCTAATGAAGTTTTTGTTTATGACTATGATGATGTATATTGTGTATGGCAAAATTTTTATACAGAAAAAGAAAATGTGGTGGAAATAGAACTTGACTTCTTTACACCCTACAAAGACAATAACTATGAAAGAACACATCAATCTTTAAGAGAATTCAGTTGTGATATTAAAGAAATAGAAACAATGCTTAATAAAGCTGATTTTTCATTGTTAGAAGTACAGGGTGACTATAATGGAAAGCCTATGGACATGAATGATGAAAGATGGGTAATTGTTGCACAAAGAAACTGAATAAGTAAAGCGATAATTACCGTTTAATAAAGTTTAAAATAATTATGGAGTAAGGAATATATGGGAAAATATGTAACAAAAATAGCTGAAAACGGTTCAGTTGTATGCTACTGTGCAGATACAACCGATATAGTTGCAAATGTGGAGAAAATACACACAACAAGTGCAGTTGTAACTGCCGCTTTGGGTAGACTTATAACAGCTGCATCACTTATTGGTAAAAACTTAAAAGGTGAAGATAACAGTGTAACACTTCGTATAAAGGCAGATGGCCCTGTGGGTGCATTGATAGCCGTATCAGACAGTAACGGTAATGTTAAAGGTTATGTGCAAAATTCTGTTGTTGAACTGCCTTTAAATCAATATGGAAAACTAGATGTACGTGGTGCCGTCGGCACAAATGGTACACTATATGTTATTAAGGATTTAGGTTTCGGTGAGCCTTATGTTGGTATGAATCCCATTGTATCGGGTGAGATAGCCGAAGATATTACAAGCTACTTTGCAAATAGTGAGCAAATACCGACTGTCTGTGCACTTGGAGTGCTTGTAAATCCTGATTTAACTGTTAAAGCCGCAGGTGGTTTTATTGCTCAACTTCTTCCCGGAGCTATGGATAGTGATATTGATATACTTGAAAAAAACATAAACACTCTTACATCTGTTACAAATATGTTTGAACAAGGACTTACACCGGAAGATATTGCCGACAGGGTTTTAGAGGGATTTAATCCACAACTTCTTGATATTTCAAATGTTGAGTATAAATGTGACTGCACACGTAAAAGGGTAAAGAAAGCTCTTTACAGTTTATCAAACGAAGATTTAAAAGATATTGTGGAAGAAGACAAAAAGGCAGAACTATTATGTCATTTCTGCAATAAGAAATACAACTTTGATTTAGAAGAACTATTGAGCATACAAGAAGAAAAAAATAAAAATAAAGCAGAAAACGAAGATAAATAAAATTTTGACACTACTCTTTTATTGAATTGCCCCAATTTGTGCAGACAGTACAAATTGGGGCAATTCAATAATAAGGCGGATTTTTATTTTTTCTTATTTATTGTGACATAATTTTATACCAACCAACAGACAACCGTCTATATATGGGATATTATTCTCATCAAAATATTTTAATAGATTTTCATCAGATGCATTTGGCTGTATGACAATACATTTAAAATCTTTTTTACATTCTTGTATAAGTTTTAAGCCTTTTACCGGGTGAATACATAAATCTATAATGTCTATATCATCTTCAATATCATTAACAGAGCTTAGCTCTTTACCGACAGAATATACTTTATAACCATTTTCAATTAACTCATTTTTTATTTTATACGCATATTTTTCTTCATTTAGAGTATCTCCCAAAACAGCGAATGTTTTTTGTTTCATAATTTCTTGCATATCCATAAATTTATATACTTCCTTTCATCTTTATTTAGAATAAGCTTTGGTACTCCATTTATTGTTGTATAAATACATTACTATTGCCATTGCTATAATTATACTGTAACCGAGTAAGCTGTATTTATCCGGTATTTGCTGAAAAAATATAAGTCCCAATATACCCGCAAATACTATTTGTGAATAATCATATACCGATATTTCTCTTGCACTTGCATAAGTATACGCTTTTGTTACCGCAAATTGTCCCCCTGTTGCCAAAAATCCGGAAACAATCAGTATAAGAACTTCTTTTAATTCCATAGGCTGAAAGTTCATTATAATCAGCGGCAAGGTTGTAATCAAAGAAAAAGATGTAAAGCAAAGTATAATCAAACTGCTGTCTACATGATTATTTCCCAGTTTACGCACATAACTATACGCAATACCTGCCGATACTCCTCCAAAAAAACCAATGGCTGACGGAATAAAATTAATATTGTGGAAAGATGGACGAATAGCTATAAGCATACCCATAAATGCACCCAAAATTATCATTATCTGTGGGAATTTAACTTTTTCTTTTAATATAAAAAAGCTAAAAATTACCGTAAAAAACGGTGACATTTTATTGAGCATTGTCGCATCTGCAAACAGTAGTTTATCCACTGCATAAAAATTACATATAATACCGAGTGTACCAAAAAGTGAACGCATAAACAGTGATGTACAAATAGTTTTGTTAAAATGAACTTTCGGTTTCTTCTTCAAAATAATAACCAGTGCAACCCAAAAGGCTATGCCGTTTCTGAAAAAAGTCTTTTGTATCGGTGGCAAATCGCCTGAAAGTTTTACAAATAAATTCATAAGCGCAAAACATAGAGCCGCACAAAGTATGAAAAAAATACCTTTCGTTTTATTTTCTTGATTAAACATAAAAACTCCTTAAATAATATTTAGTATAATAGATTTAATTTTTTGTAAAAAATAAATAAATCTAATTCAAGATAATTGTGCAATAAAGCAGTTACATTATATCACATCAATATTTTTTATATAAATATTAAATACAAAGATTTTTTATTACAAGTCATTATATTTTAATTCTCTTGCAATCTTTATTAAGCTTTCTTTTGTGTTATCTGTCTTTTCATCAATAACCATTTCAAGGAGTATATTTAAGGTTTTTCCTATATTTTTATTTTCTCCAAAACCAATACTGATTAAATCTCTGCCATTAATCGCCAATTCTTTCAGTGAAAAACACGATTGTTCTTCCAATATTTCGTCAAGCATTTTTTCAAATAAATCCATTTCATTATAAATTTCGGCAAGTTCTTCATCAGTTCTATTTTGTCCAAAGAGGTCGTATTTCCTTAATAACAATAGTTTCTTTATACTTTTACTGTCAATTTTGTTTAATAGACGTTTGATATACGATTTCTTACAAATAAAATCAATATCATGATATAAAATTAATTGTGTTACTTTTGAAATAATATCATTACTGAAATTTAAGTTTTTAAGTACTTCTGTGGCTATTTCAGCTGATATTTGTTGATGATTACAAAAATGTCCGTTTTTGTTTTTGTCCTCTGTATAGCAGTTCGGCTTTCCTATATCATGCAGTAAAACTCCAAGTCTTACTGTAATATCACTGTCGTTTACAACATTGCTTTCATATTCCATACAGTGTAGAGTATGCTCCCACACATCATATTTATGATATTTGTTATTTTGTTCAAAGCCTATCATAAGTTTAATTTGCGGAATAAATACAGCAAACACTTCCGCAAATTCTCTGAAAATTTCCGCACCGCAGTTTTTACTCATAAGTATCTTGCAAAGTTCAACATTTATGCGTTCCACTGATATATTTTTCAGTATGGCTTTATTATCCAAAATTGCCTTCTTTGTCTCGCTGTCAATATTAAACTTAAATTGTGCGGAAAAACGCAAAGCACGAAGTATTCGCAATGCGTCTTCTGTAAATCTTTGGTTGGCATTACCTACACAGCTTATAATTTTTGTATCAATACTCTTTATTCCGTCAAAAATATCAACTATATTTGTTTTTGGACTATATGCCATTGCATTCATTGTAAAATCTCGTCTTTTAAGGTCCTCCGATAAATTTTGCACAAAGCAAACTTCCCTTGGGTGTCTGCTGTCTATATAACTGCTTTCGGTACGGTATGTTGTTATTTCATATTGATTTTTATTTATAACTACCGCTATTGTTCCGAATTTTTTTCCCAATTCTGTAAGGTTATAATTTTTACCGAAAATTTTTATAACATCATCCGGTTTTGCATTTGTTGTTATATCCCAATCGTGCGGAATTTTACCCATATACATATCACGCACACAACCACCGACAAGATATGCCTCATATCCGTTATTATATAAAGTATTGAGTATAACTATTGCCTCAGGTGGTATTAAAGAACTATCATACGCATTCATTATCATCACCCCACTGTAATTTTAAATAATATTAATAGTATAATATTAATATTATACTATTAATATAAAATAAGTAAAATATTTTGCTTTAATAAATCAAAAAGCTTTACTCAATTCTTTTCAAAAAATTATAGGGTTATAGGGACAAAGTCTCTATAAAAAATAAAAGGTGGCTATCGCGGTCACCTTTTATAAAAAATTATTTATTTAATTAGCCAAGCATACTCAATAAGTCGCATACTTTTGCGGAATACTCCGATGGATTTTCTATTGCTACACCTTCAATGATAAGTGCCTGTGTATATAGTACATCTGTAAGTTCTTTTAGTTTGTCTTTGTCATTGTCATTTAATTTTTGCAGTAAAGTGAATATCTTGTGATTAGGATTAATTTCAAGAACACGTTTTGCTTTAACAGCGTTATCCTGTGGCATTTGGTTAAGTACTTTTTCCATTTCAAGTGAAATATTTCCATCTGTTGTTATACAAACAGCATGATTTTTCAAACGGTTTGAAATACGTATACTGCTTACCTTATCACCCAATGCAAGTTGCATCTCTTCAAGCAAAGTCTTATTTTCTTCTGTCAATTTTTCAGTAGCTTTTTTCTCGTCTTCTGTATCTATATTAAAGTCGCCGTCTTGAATTGATTTAAATCTCTTTTCTTTGTATTTATCAAGAACTTTTATGCAGAATTCATCAACATCTTCTGTTAAATACAATATTTCAAAGCCTTTTTCAAGTACAAATTCTGTTTGTGGCAAATTCTTACAACGAGTAATATTTTCACCTGTTACATAGTAAATCTCGTTTTGGTCAGGTTTCATACGAGAGATATATTCATCAAGAGTAACAAGTTTTTCTTCATGAGAAGATGTAAACAAAAGTAAATCTTGAAGTTTCTCTTTATTCATACCAAAACTGTCATAAGCACCGAATTTTATTTGTCTACCGAAACTTGACCAGAATGTCTCATATTTTTCACGTTTATTGTTACAGATAGATTTAAGTTCTGACAGAATTTTCTTTTCTATATTTTTTGCAATAATTGTAAGTTGTCTGTCGTGTTGCAACATTTCACGTGAGATATTAAGTGACAAATCTTGACTGTCTACAAGTCCACGTACAAACGCAAGGTAGTCAGGCAACAAATCACTGCATTTATCCATAATAAGAACACCGTTACTGTATAGTTGAAGTCCTTTTTGGAATTCTTTTGTATAGTAGTCGTATGGTGCACGTGTTGGTATAAACATCAGCGCATCGTATGTTGCTGTGCCTTCTGTCTTTGTGTGTATTGTTGCTATTGGGTCTTCGTAATCATAGAATTTGTTTTTATAGAACTCTTTGTATTCTTCTTCTTTTATTTCGGATTTATTTTTTCTCCATAGTGGAAGCATAGTATTAAGAGTTTCTATCTCTGTATATGTTTCATATTCATCGCTGTCTTCTTTTTTGCGACTCTTTTCTACCGGCATTTTAATTGGATAATGTATATAGTCGCTGTAACGTTTAATTAGTGATGATATTCTGTAACTGTCAAGATACTCACTGTATTTTTCTTCGTCAGTATCATCTTTTATATAAAGAACGATTGTTGTACCAACTTCGTCTCTCTCGGCTGTTTCTATTTCATAGCCCTCTACACCTTCGGAAGTCCACTGATAAGCTGTTTTGCTACCAAAAGCTTTTGATGTAACGGTTACTTTCTTTGCTACCATAAATGCAGAATAGAAACCTACACCAAATTGACCTATAACACTAATATCTTCTGGTTGTTCATTTTCGTTTTTGAATGCCAAAGAACCGCTCTTTGCTATTGTACCAAGATTATTTTCAAGTTCTTCTTTTGTCATACCAATACCGTTATCTGTAATAGTAATAGTACGAGCATCTTTATCTACTGTTATATTAATTTCAAAATCATCACGTGAAAGTTTTATACTGTCATCAGTAAGTGATTTAAAGTACATTTTATCAATAGCATCGCTTGCATTTGATATAAGTTCACGTAAAAAGATTTCTTTGTGTGTGTAAATTGAGCCAATCATAAGCTCCAATAGTCGTTTTGACTCTGCTTTGAATTCTTGCATAGCCATTATATGAACACCTCTTATATTTTTATTATTAGCACTCTTTTATATTGAGTGCTAATATAGTATAGCAGATAGTTATATAAAAATCAATACTTGTAATATTTTATTTACAGTTATTTAAAAAAACACCTAACAATTAGAGTAAAAGCACTGTAAAAATGATTAAAAATTCTTTGATTTAAATTTTAAACTATTTTTTTGTAATATTAATATAATTTAAAAATACTTAATTAAATACAAAAAAATAGAAAGAGTACAATCATATTTTACTGATTTCACCCAATCTATTTTTTAAAAATATAATTTATAGCCTTTGACAAAAGGCATTGCAGAAATTATATGACTATATTCTTATGTTAAGTTTATGTCCAAAGTTAGGTGTTGCTGATTGCATCATTTCTACAAGTTGTTGACCTGTTTGTTTTTGCAAATCCATTACTTTACTAGCCATACGTATATTTACTGCTTGCATTGTTTGTGCTGATTTCATTGATATACTTGCTGCTGCTATATCCATACTTCTGTACCTCCATATTTTATTTGTTTATGTAAAAATATCTACATAATATACATATCGACATATTTTTGTAATAGTTAATATAATTCATATATTTTTAAAAATATAACTAAAAAAATAGTCTAAATAACAATATTTTTATACAAAAATACATATTTAAATTTTTTTATTGACATAATACTACTTTTTATCTATACTAACTCTATAAAAGCAATGAAGGTAAGAGTAGATTTCAGAAGACGTTAAAGAGAGTTTCGGGTTGGTGTAACGAAATACAGAAGCTGATTTTGAAGATGGTACCGGAGCTGTATGGCTGAATATATCAAATGATATTTTAAGTTATACTGGGTGTGCCCATTACAGCACAGAGTGATGACAGAAAGTCACTTGTTAAGGCAATTACTGTGAGGTAGTTGTGAATTAAGGTGGTAACACGAAGTTTTTTATAGCTTTCGTCCTTAAAAGAATAAGGGCGAAGGCTTTTTTTATACCTTTGTCCAAATAATAAGTAAAAAAGGAAAAGGAGCAAAATTTTTATGGAGAAAAAAATTAAAGCAAATGCGTGGGGACTTCTTCCCATAGCAATATTCTTAGTGTTCTATTTGGGACTTGGTATACTATTTGAGTATGCTCTTGGTATAGAAATGGGGTTTTACAATATACCGATAGTTGTCGGCTTTTTGATTGCTATTTTGGTTGCATGTCTGCAAAACCGTTCTGTTTCGTTTGAAGAAAAATTATCAGTTATGGCAAGCAATGTCGGTGACAAAAATATTATTACTATGATACTTATATTCTTGGCATCGGGACTTTTTGTAGGAGTTACAGGAAGAAGCAGTGCGGAATCGGTAGCATATTTTATGTTTTCAATAGCACCTGCAAAAATGGCACCAATAGTTCTGTTTATTGTAGCTTGCGTAGTATCTATTGCAATGGGTACTTCCACAGGAACAATTACACTTATTACGCCAATAGCGATTGCCGTTTCCGAAGTTTCAGGATTTTCTCTGCCACTATGTATTGGTACAGTTGCAGGTGGTGCAATGTTCGGTGATAATCTTTCATTTATATCAGATACAACCATTGCGGCATGTACAACACAAGGCTGCGCTATGAAAGACAAATTCAAAACTAACTTTAAAATAGCTTGTCCTGCGGCAATAGTATCGCTTATATTAATCGGAATTTTATCAATGAATGTCGATACAGTTGAAAAAGCTGTCGGTGAATACAATATGTTTTTATTTATTCCATATCTATTGGTACTTATTTTTGGTATAATGGGTATAAATGTATTTATAGTTTTGATAATAGGAATAATCGCCGGTATAATTACTTCTCTTGCTGTTGGTGTAATTACACCAATGACAATACTTACATCTATGCGTTCGGGTATAGAGGGAATGTATGAAACAATACTTGTTGCAGTACTTGTTTCAGCACTATGCGGACTTATCAAAAATAACGGTGGCTTTGAAGCACTGCTTAGCTTTGTTAAAAAATACTGCAAGAGTAACAAGAGCGGTCAATTTGGAATGGGACTTCTTGTTGGCGCTATGGATATAGCTACTGCAAATAACACAGTTGCTATCGTTATTGCAGGCCCTATTGCAAAAAATATGAGCAAAGATTATAATATTTCTCCGCAAAAGGCAGCATCAATACTTGATACATTTTCTTGTGTATTTCAAATTATCTTGCCTTACGGTGCACAAATGTTGCTTGCTGTTTCAGCCGCAACTGTTTTGGGATATACAGTATCACCATTCGAGATAATGCCATATCTGTTCTATCCTGTTTTGCTTGGTGTATTTGTGGTATTGTCAATCGTATTTTCAAAAGAAAAAACAACAGAGGATAAATAAATATGAGTACTTTTAATGGGAATAGAATAGTAATATCAGGAACAAACAGCGGTAGCGGTAAGACAACAGTCACTTGTGCAATATTAAAGTGCCTTCAAAAAAAAGGACTTAATATAACCGCATATAAATGTGGGCCTGACTATATTGACCCTATGTTCCACAGAAATATAACAAATATTCCCACACTCAATCTCGATAACTTTTTTTGTGACGAAAATACAATAAAAAATATTTTTGCCACAAATTCAAAAAACACCGATATATCTGTAATAGAAGGTGTTATGGGGTACTATGACGGATTAGCGTTTGACAGCGCCGAATGCTCAACATACAGAATAGCCGATATACTGAATGCAAATACTGTTCTTGTAATAAATGCGCGTGGTATGGCTTATTCAGTAAATGCAATTATATGTGGATTTTTGTCACTAAAAGAAAATTCACATATAAAAGGTATAATATTTAATAATATAACAGAAAAGACCTATGAGCAAATAAAATTATCGGTAGAAAAGACTTTTCCACAATGTAAGTGTCTAGGATATTTACCCTCACTACCAAAAGAACTTATCATCGAAAGCAGATATTTGGGACTGATTACAGCCAACGAAATAACCGAATTAAACCAAAAAATGGATAAGTTATGTGAAATTGCACATACTACACTTGATATAGACGGAATTTACAGTCTTTCAAAAGACAGCGATAGCTTTTTATATGAAGAAAACACAACATCTTATGAAAAAATTGATGTAAATGTAGCTGTTGCACGTGATAATGTCTTTTGCTTTTATTATGAAGAAAATATACAGGTTCTCAAAAATTTCGGTGCAAATATTAAATATTTCAGTCCGCTCGCTGATAAAACTTTACCAAATGATATAGACGCAATCTATATTGGCGGAGGATATCCCGAACTATACAAAGAAAAATTATCACAAAACAAAACAATGCTTGAAAGTATAAAAAATGCACTGTCAAACAAAATACCTTGTATAGCCGAATGTGGTGGTTTTATGTATCTGAATAAAGAAATTGAAAGTGTCTCACAAGTTGGTTTTTTCGGTGGCATTTGTGAGAATAACAAAAGATTGGTAAACTTTGGCTACAAAAATATTGTTTCACTTAATGATAACCTTTTGCTAAATATTGATGAGAGCATAAAGGGACACGAATTTCATTACTATAATTGCAGTGATGTTGGAAATGATTGTATTTGCAGAAAAAACAGTGGTTTGGAAAATCGTGCGATATTTGCAAACGATCATATTTTTGCTGGTTTTCCACACCTTTATTTTGCATCAAATACAAATGCTATACGAAAATTTATGTATAAAGCAAAAGAATATAAAAACGGGGTGAAGAAATGATACACATATATTGTGGTGATGGAAAAGGCAAGACAACTTGTGCGATAGGGCTTGCCATAAGAATGTTGGGAGCAAGTAAAAAAGTTCTTTTTGCACAATTTTTTAAAGACGGCAGTAGCAGTGAAATAGAAATCCTGCGAAGTTTTGACAATCTAAAATATATATGTGCAAATTCACCGACTATCAAACGTTTTGTTAATATGACAGACGAAGAAAAAACGAAAGCAAATTCCTATTACAGAGAACTATTACAAGATGTAATACAAAAAAGTAAAGATTATGATTTAATTGTGCTTGACGAAATATCATCAACATTAAATTATAATATGGTTGATAAAGATATACTGTTAGACTTTTTAAATACAAATAAATCTACAAAAGAAATAGTGCTTACAGGCAGAAATCCAAATAAAAAATTAATAGAGCTTGCTGATTATATATCGGAAATCAAAAAAGTGAAACACCCCTTTGATAATGGTATAATGGCAAGAAAAGGTATAGAATACTAATAAACAAAGGGCGGTTATAATAAACTTTTAACCGCTCTTTGTTTTAATATCAAATAAATATTAATTTTTATACACAAGATACTTTATTCTTTGAACCAATGAAATTTTTATCTTTAAAGAAGTGTTCTTCACGCAAAGTCTCGACATCTCCACAGATTTTTTTAAGTGGACAAATATTGCAATCCAAAATAACATTTTTGAGTATATGGTCAAAGACATTTGTTATAATATCAACTTCTCTGCTCTTTTTCACAAGTTTATTGATAAAAGGATAGTCGCCTACCAAAAATATAATCACTACATTTTTGACACCTTCAATTTTTTTGTAATGATTTATGAAAAGATTACCTATTGTTTCAAAATTAAGTCCGCTTTTTATAGCCTTTTTACTTACACGTATATTTTCCTTGTTTTCTATACCGGAAGAAATCACCATATATCCCTCTGGTATAACTTTAAATCTTTCATATTCCAGTTTTTTAACATTAATATATGCCTTATTTAGATTATCTATATGCTTAACATTAATAAACGATATTCTTGAAAAATTAGTATCTGCTTTTATTTCTGATAAATCTTTTCCTATAAGCAATATTCTGTCTCTGTTTACCAGTTCATCATTATCTGTTAGGCAATTATATGCTGTAGACACCTTTGTTCTGTCACCAAGTTCAAGAGCCTTGTCACGTTCCATAATAAATTCGTTACTTTCAAGGCATTTCCAGTTAACATTACTGTTTACTTCAAGTTCTTTTATATCGCACTCTTTTAATATATCAAATGTATCTGCTATTATTTTATCATAAACTTTCATAAAATATATATTTTCTCCTTTCTGTAATAAAAGTTGTCGGCTTTAATGTAAATTAAATTATAAAAAAACCGACAACTTTAATTGTGAACAAGTCCATTAAAAATGGACATAGAAAAAAGAAACCCCTTATGGTAGAATAAAATAAACTACCATAGGGGGAATTTTTATGCCAAGAGG
>JAHHTR010000045.1 GCA_020024515.1 Angelakisella sp. | reverse complement strand
CTCAGCTGGGAGAGCACCTGCCTTACAAGCAGGGGGTCACAGGTTCGAGCCCTGTAATTCCCACCAATCGAATACCTCAACACACTTTCCGTGTGTCGAGGTATTTTTTATGTCTACAATTAGTTCTTGCAGCTGCTAAAACGTGAGTAAAGTTTATATACTTGCTATATTTGTACACTACAACAAGTATAAAATAATAATTAAAATTTTTATAAAAGATAATTTATTTTTATATGGAGTCTTGGTATTTAATATATCAAGACTTTTTATTTTTTTTACAAATAAATTTTGTAAGATAAAATATTATTATATTTCAGTCTATACCACAAGTCAGTTTTAATAATTTTTTTGTTCTATGTCAAAGTAAACAAATTTTTTATATAAAATTATAATATTGCTTGAAAATATACTTCGAAATCTGTTATACTACTAAGGTATAGATTTTTATAAAAAATAAGAAATGCGAAAGGAGGAGCAATATGGATATTGTGGTTGGTGATATACTGGAAATGAAAAAAACTCATCCTTGCGGTTGTAATATGTTTATTGTTCGCCGAGTAGGAATGGATTTTAAAATAGAATGTAAAAAATGCGGTCATTTAATTATGTTACCAAGAAAAAAAGTAGAGCATAATATTAAAAAAATCCATAGTAATTCATTGTAGCAAATTTAAATAGCTGAACTTCGATAAAAATAATTTGCTATAACGAAAGGAATTTTAATATATGTTTGATAAATTGAGAACAACAGAAATGCGATATGATGAACTTAGCTTGGTTTTGTCACAGCCTGATACAGTAAATGATAATAATAAGTATCGCACACTTATGAAAGAGTACAGTGATTTAACACCGATAGTTGAAAAGTATCGTGAATATAAAAAAGCCGACAAAGAGTATAATGATTTAAAAGAAATGCTTGATGCGGGTGGTCTTGATAAAGATTTTAAGGAAATGGCAGAAGAAGACTTTGCGCAAGCAAAAAAAGATATGGAAACCTTGTCACAAGAGCTTAAAATATTATTGATACCAAAAGACCCAAATGATGACAAAAACGTAATTGTTGAAATTCGTGGCGGTGCAGGTGGAGATGAGGCGGCACTGTTTGCAAATTCACTGTTTCGTATGTATTCTATGTATGCAGAGAGCAAACGTTGGACAGTAGAAGTGTTGAGCCTAAATGAAACAGAACTTGGCGGTATAAAAGAAATAAGCTTTTCGATAACAGGCAGCGGTGCATACTCAAAGCTAAAATATGAAAGTGGTGTACACAGAGTGCAACGCGTACCAGAGACAGAGACACAGGGCAGAATACACACATCAACAGTTACAGTTGCTGTTCTTCCCGAAGCCGAAGAAGTTGAGCTTATAATAGATCCGAAAGATTTGAAGATAGATACATTTCGTTCAAGCGGTGCAGGTGGACAGCACATCAATAAAACAAGCTCTGCTATACGTGTAACACACTTACCAAGTGGTATGGTTGTAGAGTGTCAAGACGAAAGAAGTCAATTTAAAAATAAAGACAAGGCGCTGCGTATACTTCGTTCACGTTTGTTTGAAATAAAACAACAGGAGCAAGACGAAAAAATAGCAGGAGAAAGAAAAGCACAAGTTGGCAGTGGTAACCGTAATGAGAGAATAAGAACATATAACTATCCACAAAGCCGTGTTACGGATCACAGAATCAATCTTACACTGTATAAACTGGATAACGTACTTGACGGTGGACTGGAAGAAGTTATAGAGCCACTGATAACATTTTATCAAGCTGAAAAGTTGGCAAGCGGAGGCGACAATTAATAATGACAACACAAATTCTTGATGCTTTTGATGTAGAAAAAGACAGTGACAGTATAGATATTGCGGCGAAATTATTAAGAGAGGGAAAGACGGTTATTTTCCCGACAGAGACAGTTTACGGACTTGGTGCAAATGCACTTGATGAATCGGCTGTTAAAAATATATTCGTTGCAAAGGGCAGACCTTCCGATAATCCGCTGATTGTTCATATATCAGATGTAAAAGATATAGAGCCGCTTGTGACAGAAATACCGAATGTTCTTTATACATTAGCAGAAAAGTTTTGGCCAGGGGCACTTACAATAATCTTACCAAGGAGTGATAGGATACCGTGTACTACATCGGGCGGATTGGATACAGTGGCAATACGCATACCGCAAAATGAAATTGCAAGAGAAATAATAAAAAGAGCAGGTGTACCTATTGCAGCTCCTTCGGCAAATTTATCGGGTTCACCAAGTCCCACAACATTTTTGCACTGCAAAAGTGATATGATGGGTAGGGTAGATGCAATAATAAACAGTTTTGATAGCTTAGTTGGTGTAGAGTCTACGGTACTTTTACTGGATAAAGATGAGCCACGTATATTGCGTCCCGGTGGAGTAACATACGAAATGCTATTACAATATTTACCCAATTTGCAGATAGATAAGGGTGTTTTGAATGTTATAGCTGATAATGAAAAGGCAAGCTCCCCCGGAATGAAGTATAAACATTATGCTCCAAATACCGATTGTGTTTTGGTAAAGGCAAATACAAGAAATTTTTGTGATTTTATAAAAAAAGAACAACAAAAAGATAAGAATGTATATGTTATATGTTTTGATGAAGATATTGAATATATAGAAAATAATGCCATATCTTATGGTAAGGTAGATGACCATATTACACAGGCACACAAAATATTTGCAGTTCTTCGCCAAACAAATGATATAGAAAATATCAGCAAAATATATATACACGCACCATCAATGAATGATGTAGGACTTGCTGTATATAATAGACTTATACGTAGTTGTGCATTTAACATAACAGAACTGTAAAAAAGGAGTTGATTAAGTTGGTTATCGGTTTGACAGGTCAAACAGGTGCAGGCAAAAGTACGGTTTCATATATACTTAACCAAAAAGAAGGTATAAAGGTAATAGATTGTGATAAACTCGCACGCACAGTTGTTGTTAATGGCAGTGAATGTCTTGTTAAACTTGCAATAGAATTTTCACCTTTGATTATAGATGAAGACGGTAGTTTGAATAGAAAAAAACTTGCTGAAATAGTTTTTTCAGACCACGAGAAATTAAACAAAATGAATGATATTATGTTTCCATATATTATTGATGAAATAAAAAATCAAGTGGAACAATATAAAAACGAAGGCGTTAAAGCAATAGTAATTGATGCGCCAACACTTTTTGAAAGTGGTTGTGATAAATTTTGTGATTTGATAGTGGTTGTTGTTGCAGATGAAACAATCAGATTTGCACGTATATTGGAAAGAGATAATATAACACCCGAAATGGCTACAACACGTATGAATTCACAGTTTACACAAGAGTTCTTCATGAAACATGCAGATTATATAATTGATAATTCGGGAGATAAGCAGGATTTGGCAAAATCAATTATAAGTTTAGTGTCAAAATTAAATATATAATTCTTAATTTATATAATATAGAAAAATCGTAAATATTTGTGGGAAAATATCATATACAGAAAGGAAGAGACAGTAATATATAGAGTAAGTAAATTAAAACTTCCATATATAATTTTAATAGTAATATTTAGTTTCTTTATACTATTTTTTTCAATGTACATTTATTTGCGTGTGGTATATCCTGTAAAATACAGTAATTATGTAGATGACAGCATAGAAAAGACGGGACTTTCGCCTTCTCTTGTATATGCTGTAATACGTTCTGAAAGTGGTTTTGATCCGAAAGCGATATCTTATGTAGGAGCAAAAGGGCTTATGCAGATAACACCTGATACATTGGACTGGGTACGTTATCGTTTGGGCGAAAAAGATACGGTAAGCCATGATATATTATATAATCCACAAAGAAATATATATTATGGCTGCTTTATTTTAAAATTATTGTATGATGAATTTGGAACTACAAAAGAAGTGCTTTGTGCATATCATGCGGGGTTTGGTAATGTGAAAAGATGGCTCAAAAATAAAGAGTATTCATCAGATGGAAAGACACTTGACGTTATACCTTTTAAGGATACGAACCAATATGTAACAAAGGTTATGCGGACGATGGAAATATATAAAGAAATATATGGAATGAATTGATTATTAATTATGTGTAAAACCACATTTTAATATATAAAAATATATGGGAGGAAAAATAATATGGAGAAGAAAAAGACAGCCGGTGAACTATTGCAAGAAAAACTTTTGTACAAACAAAAAGATGCGGCAGTAGTTCTTGATGAAAAAGAAATGAAAAAAGTATTTGAATTTAATGAAGGCTACAAAAAATTTATTGATGCCGGAAAAACAGAGTATGAAGTTGTTGATTATACAGTAGAATACATAAAATCACTTGGTTATACAGAATATGAATTTGGAAAAGAATATAAAGCCGGTGACAAAGTATACGTAAACAATCGCAACAAGAGTCTTATTATGACAACATTCGGTACACTGCCTGTTTCGGAAGGTGTCTATATAGCAGCTAGCCATATAGATAGCCCACGTCTTGATTTAAAACCAAGACCACTATATGAAGACAAGGAGTTAGCATATTTTAAAACACATTACTATGGTGGAATAAAGAAATATCAATGGACAGCTATGCCATTATCACTACATGGTGTAGTTTATAAAGCTGATGGCAGTGTTGTAAAAGTTAGAATAGGTGATGATAAAGCAGATCCTGTTTTCTGCGTAACAGACCTACTGCCACACCTAGCATCTGACCAAATGTCAAAAAATGCTATGCAAATAATAAGTGGTGAACAACTAAATATTTTGATTGGTTCTTACCCATTCAAAGATGACAAAGCATCAGAAAAAGTTAAACTTAATATTGCTAATATCCTATTTGAAAAATATGGTATTGTAGAGAGCGATTTCCTATCAGCAGAGCTTACAGCTGTTCCTGCTTTTGAGGCTCGTGATATTGGTTTTGACAGAAGCATGATAGGTGCTTACGGTCACGATGACAGAGTTTGTGCATACCCAATACTAATGAGTGAAGTAGAGGCAAAAGCTCCAAAGCACACAACAGTAACAGTATTTGCAGATAAAGAAGAAGTTGGTTCTGACGGTACAACAGGTATGGCAAGTATGTTCTTTATTGACTTTATTGAAGATTTGGCAGAGAGCCAAGGTGTTGCGCTTCGTCACGTTTTGGCAAAATCAAAATGCCTGTCTAGTGACGTTAATGCTGCCGTTGATCCAAACTTTCCAGACGTAATTGAAAAGAACAATGCTGCATACATCAATAAAGGTGTAGTATTAACAAAATATACAGGTTCTCGTGGAAAGAGCGGCACAAACGATGCAACAGCAGAGACAGTTGCATTCTTCCGCAATATCTTTGATAAAGCAGGCGTTATTTGGCAAACAGGCGAACTTGGTAAAGTTGATCAAGGTGGTGGCGGTACAGTTGCAAAATATGTATCAGCACACAATATTGATACAATAGACCTAGGTGTCCCTGTTTTATCAATGCACGCACCATTTGAAGTGGTTTCAAAAACAGACGTATATATGACATACAAAGCAATAAGTGCATTCTATAACAACTGATTTGTTAATTGAATTGATATTATAGAACAAAGCAAAAAGACTTTTTATAACAGGTTTTAACCTAATCATAAAAAGTCTTTTTTATATATTAGTTTATCCAACTTTCATCACTTGGATTATCTCTGAATTTTTTAATTCTTTCAATATCCTCGGCTTTTATATAGCTTTCGTTTGCAGCTACTTCCAAAAGCACATCTAGGTTGCATAGTGAAATATTTGTTACATTTGCTTCTTTTAGTCTGTCAAGTCCCTTTTGCATACCGTAAGTAAATATACTCACAACACCGAGAACTTCAGCTCCTGCCTCACGCAATACGTTTACTACTTCGATTACACTTCCGCCTGTTGAAATTAAATCTTCAACAACTACAACTTTTTGACCTTTTTCAAGTTTACCTTCTATTTGATTTGTTCTGCCATGGTCTTTTGCTCCTGAACGTACATAACCCATTGGCATATCAAGGTAATCGGCTGTAATAGCTGCGTGCGCTATACCTGCTGTACTTGTTCCCATCAGTACTTCGGCGCTTGGGAAATATTCTTTTATTAGTTCGCTTAGTCCTGTTTCAACTTTTGTACGGACTTCGGGCGCTGTAAGAGTTAGTCTGTTGTCACAGTAGATAGGGCTTTTTATTCCGCTTGCCCATGTAAATGGTTCATCTGGTCTTAGAAAAACCGCGCCTATTGAAAGTAAGCCTTTTGCTATTTCATCTCTTGTTATTGTCATTGTATTCTTCTCCTTTTTTATTGATTATACTGTATATATTTGTTTCACATTCGCCCTGATTATTGGTGTCTTTGCCTGTGCCGATAAAAGTCATACCGCATTTTTGCATAACCTTACCCGAATTAATATTTCGTGTATCGTGTTTTGCCCGCACTTCCCTTACATCGGCTTCTTCAAAGAAAAATTTTATTACAGTGGACAGCGCTTCTGCCGTATATCCGTTGTACCAAAAAGTCTTGCCGATACAATAGCCAATTTCCACATTATTTTGTTTTTCATCAAGATTTACTATGCTGATAGAACCTATTACTTCTCCTATTTCTTTCAGTTCTATTGCCCACTGATAATTATTGTCGGATTTATATTCCTGTACCCACAAATTTAAAAGGTTTCTTGTTATGTTAATATTTTTATGGGCTTTCCAACGCAAATATTTGGTAACTTCTTCGTCAGATGCCCAATTTTTGTACATATTGTTGGCATCATCATTAGTAAATTTTCTTAAAATTAATCTGTCGGTTATTATTTCCTGCGTACCTATATTTTTCATTTTAAATACCCTCTTTATAAATAGATTGTAATTAAAACGATTATAATTAATTTTATGGTTTTAGTCAATAAACTTTATTTACAAAATTCTTCCACACATCTTCTGTATGCGGCAACGGGGTCTTCGGCTGCTGTTATTGGTCTACCTACAACTATATAGTCTGAACCAATTTCTTTTGCTCGCTCGGGAGTTGTTATTCTTACTTGGTCACCAACTTCACCGTCTGCAAAGCGGATACCGGGTGTTACTGTTAAAAACTTTTTTCCACAGTTCTTTTTAACAAGTTCAGCTTCGAGTGGGGAACAAACTACACCGTCAAGTCCTGACTCTTTTGCATTTTGCGCATATTTTATAACAGTATTTTCTATTGTTTCGTTGATAAGCAGTTCTTTTTGCATACGTTCTTCGCTTGTTGATGTAAGTTGTGTTACGGCAATAAGCAGTGGACGTGTGCCGTCAGGACGAGTTAGACCTTCAAGTGCTGCTGTCATCATTTCTTTTGTGCCTGCCGCGTGTAGGTTGCATATATCAACGTCCAGTGATGAAAGCACTGCCATAGCTTTTTTTACTGTATTTGGGATATCGTGTAGTTTTAAATCAAGAAATATTTTATGCCCACGTGTCTTAATTTTTCTTACGATATCAGGTCCTGCGCCATAAAAAAGCTCCATACCTATTTTTACAAAAGGTTTTTCCACACCTTCAAATTTATCTAAAAAGTTCATAACTTCCGCTTCGTTTTTAAAGTCGCAAGCTATTATTACATCTCTGTTATTTTCCATTACACTTTTCCTCCATTTATTTCAATATTGTTTTTATTCACATATTCCTATTATATCCGATAATTTTTCTATACCGAGTTTTTCCATTTCCAAAGGCAATTTATCTATTATTTCTTTACAAGCGTAAGGATTAACAAGGTTTGCTGCACCTATCTGTACAGCAGTAGCACCTGCCATCATCATTTCTATAACATCGTGTGCGGTTGTTACGCCACCCATACCCATTACAGGGATTTTTACGGCTTTTGAAACTTGATAAACCATACGTACAGCTACTGGGAAAATAGCAGGGCCTGAAAACCCACCCATTTTATTTGCAAGAATAGGCTTTCTTTTGTTTAAGTCTATTCGCATACCAAGAAGCGTATTTATAAGGCTGATACCGTCTGCACCTGCATCTTCACAAGCTTTTGCAATACTTACTATATCTGTTACGTTTGGACTCAGCTTTATATATACAGGCTTTGTGGTAACAGCTTTTACTGCTCTTGTTACTTCTGCAACACTTTCTGCTGATGTTCCGAAAGCCATACCGCCGTTGTGAACATTGGGACAACTTACATTAACTTCGATTATTCCAACTTGTTCTTCTTTGTCTATCATTTGACAGCATTTTACATATTCTTCTTTTGAAAAGCCTGATATATTGGCAATTACTTTTTTATTAAAATATGTTTTAAGTTCAGGTAGTTGTTTTTCTATAACGTAGTCAATACCATTATTTTGCAGTCCAACTGAATTTAACATTCCGCTGTGGCACTCGGCAATACGTGGTGTAGGATTACCGAAACGTTCTTCAGCGGTTGTTCCTTTGAATGAAAAGCTACCTAGGATATTTATATCATAGTAGTCTTTAAACTCTTTACCAAAACCGAAAGTACCGCTTGCAGGGATAATTGGATTATCTAGGTGGAGTCCCGATAGATTTACAGATAAATCTTTATTCATTACCAAATAACCTCCTCACTTGTTAAAATCGGACCGTCTTTGCATATACGTTTATTGCCGTATTTTGTTTTGCAGCTGCAACCCATACATGCACCAAAGCCACAACCCATACGTTCTTCAAAGCTTAATTGTCCTTTTGTACTACAAGTGCTGTGTATAGCTTTCAGCATAGGTTCAGGACCGCAAGCAAAGTAATAGTCATATGCTATATTTTTGTTCTTTATACAGTCAGTAACAAAACCTTTTGTACCATATTCACCGTTTACTGTTGATACATATACATTTGCGCCAAGTTTTTTGAACTCGTCTTCATAAAAGATTTCTTCTTTGTTATTAAATCCAAGTATTACAGTAGGAGTTATGCCTTTGTTAATAAAGTTCAGTGCAACATCATAGAGTGGAGGCACACCGACACCTCCTCCGATAAGAAGTGGATTTTGACAATCTATATCTGTATCAAAACCGTTACCAAGTGCTACAAGTATGTCAAGTTTGTCGCCGTTTTGCATTTTTGACATTTGCTCTGTACCTTCTCCGACAACTTTATAGATTAATGTAAGGCTGTTTTCATCTTTGTGACATACAGATATAGGTCTACGCAAATATTTACCTTGCAAACTTATATTCACAAATTGTCCTGCACGTGTAAAAGCGGTTGTATTACCTAAAAGCACCATTTTGTAAACATTTTTTTCAATATTTTCATTTTCGGATATTGTAAAAATTTGTTTGATTTCCAAAATATGAAACCCCCTCTTTATAGAATATCCGGTAAGGAAGATTCCCAACCGGATATATTTTTTTTGTGATAATTATTCTGCATCAATAGTGGAAACACTCATTGTTATTTCTTCAAGTACATTTAACAGAACACGTACAGTTTCAAGTGAAGTGAACATAGGCACATTGTTTTCAACTGCTGTTCTTCTTATAATAAAGCCATCTTTTGCTTCGTTGTGTGAGAGTCCTGATGTATTGATAACGTATGCAACGTGTCCTTTGCGTAGGGAGTCAAGTATTTCGTTACTGCCCTCACTAATCTTTTTCTTTGCACGAGTTTTGATATTATGTTGTTTCAGAAATTCGGCAGAACCCATTGTAGCTTCTATATTAAATCCTAAGTTATAGAATCTTCTTACAAGTGGAAGTGCTTCTTCTTTGTCTTCATCGGCAATGGTTACAAAGATAGTACCATAGTTTGAAACATTCATACCACTTGCTTGTAGTGCTTTGTATAGTGCACGATTTAGTTCTTTGTCATAACCGATTGCTTCACCGGTGGATTTCATTTCAGGGGATAGGTAAGCGTCCAGTCCACGTATTTTTGAGAATGAGAATGAAGGAACTTTTACATACCAACGTTTTTTCTCTGTATGGCAAACTTGTGTTATGCCTTGCTCTTTAAGTGATTTGCCGAGCATTACGTTTGTTGCGATTTTTGCCATTTGAACACCTGTTGATTTGCTTAGGAATGGTACAGTACGAGATGAACGTGGATTTACCTCGATTACATATACATTTTCATTGTTATCAACAATGAATTGTATGTTGTATAGTCCTTTGATACCTATGCCAAGACCAAGTTTAACTGTGTAGTCAATGATAGTATCTTTTACTTTTTGTGAAACGCTGTATGTAGGATATACGCTGATACTGTCGCCTGAATGTACACCTGTTCTTTCAACAAGCTCCATTATTCCGGGGATAAATACATCTGTACCGTCGCAAATAGCATCTGTTTCAAGCTCTTTACCACGAATATATTTATCAACAAGAACAGGTTGTTCTGTGTTAATTTCAACGGCGGTTTGTAGGTATTTGCGTAGTTCATTTTCATTTGCCACTATCTGCATAGCGCGACCGCCAAGAACATAAGATGGACGAACAAGCACAGGATAGCCTATTTCGCTTGCTACACGTACACCTTCTTCAATATTTGTAACAGCTTCACCTTTTGGTTGTGGAATTTTCAGCTCTTGCATAATTTTTTCAAAGCTGTCACGATTTTCGGCACGTTCAATAGCTACAACGTCTGTACCAATTATATTTACATTTAGTTTATCAAGTTTATCTGCAAGGTTAATTGCTGTTTGTCCACCAAGTGAAACAACTACACCCATTGGTTTTTCTATATCAATGATGTTCATAACATCTTCTATTGTAAGTGGTTCAAAATATAGTTTGTCGCTTGTTGTATAGTCTGTTGAAACTGTTTCGGGGTTATTGTTGATTATTATAGCTTCGTAACCTGCCTCACGAATTGCCCATATTGCGTGTACTGTTGAATAGTCAAACTCTACACCTTGTCCTATACGGATAGGCCCTGAACCTAAAACTATAATTTTCTTGTTATCTGTAACAACAGTCTCATTGCGTTCTTCGTATGTACTGTAAAAGAATGGTACATATCCTTTGAATGCTCCGCTACAAGTATCAATCATTTTGTATACAGGTCTGATATTGTTTTCTTTTCTTAGGTTGTATACTTCGATTTCTGTAAGTCCCCAAAGCTGTCCGATATATTTGTCACTGATACCCATTTTTTTGCTTTCTTTCAGCACTTCTATATCATTTATATTATTTTTTAGTTTCATTTCCTGTAAAACAATGTTCTTGATTTTTGTTAGGAACAGCATATCTATTTTTGTTATGTTATATATGCTTATTAAATCGTCATTATTGCGACGGATAAGCTCTGCTATTGCATATAGTCTGTCATCTGTACTGTCTGCAATATATTCTTTTATTTGTGTGTCACTCATACTATCGAATTTTTTGCTGTAAATATGGCAAACGCCTGTTTCAAGTGAACGTACGGCTTTTAGTAGGCTTTCTTCAATAGTTCTGCCTATTGACATAACTTCACCTGTTGCCTTCATCTGTGTTGAAAGTTTGTTTGACGCACCAGGGAATTTATCAAATGGGAAACGTGGCGCTTTTAGTACAACATAGTCAACTGATGGTTCGCAACAAGCAGGTACTGTTGAAAGCATAATTTCATCAAGAGTAAGACCTACCGCAACTTTTGCTGTAACACGTGCTATCGGATAGCCTGTGGCTTTTGATGCAAGCGCAGAAGAACGTGATACACGTGGGTTTACTTCGATTAGGAAATAATCGAAAGAATGTGGGTCAAGGGCAAACTGAACATTACAACCACCCTCGATTTTAAGTTCTCTTATTATCTTTAATGCACTGTCACGTAGCATATTGTATTCTTTGTCTGTAAGAGTTTGAGATGGTGCAACAACAAGGCTGTCACCTGTATGTATACCTACAGGGTCAATGTTTTCCATACTGCATATTGCAATAGCTGTATCGTTTCGGTCACGCATAACTTCAAATTCTATTTCTTTGTATCCCTTTATGCTCTTTTCAACCAATACCTGATGTACAGGAGACAGACTTAGGGCATTTTTTGCAACTTCAAGCAGTTCTTCTTCGTTTTCGGCAAAACCACCACCTGTACCACCAAGTGTAAACGCAGGACGAAGAACAAGTGGATAGCCTATATTGTTAGCAGCTCTTATAACTTCTTCCATACTTTCTGCAATTTCGGATTGTATAACAGGCTCTCCTATTTTTTCGCAAAGTTCTTTAAACAGTTCTCTGTCTTCAGCTCTCTCGATACTTTCAAAGCTTGTACCAAGTATTTTTACATTACATTCATCTAGCACACCTTTTTTTGCAAGTTTTACTGCAAGGTTTAGTCCTGTTTGTCCGCCAAGTCCCGGAACAATCGCATCAGGACGTTCGTAACGAATAATTTTTGCAACATATTCAAGGTCAAGTGGCTCCATATATACTTTATCTGCAATATGTGTATCTGTCATTATTGTGGCAGGATTACTGTTTATAAGTACTACTTCGTAGCCTTCTTCTTTTAGGGCAAGACAGGCTTGTGTTCCGGCATAGTCAAACTCTGCTGCCTGTCCTATAACAATAGGGCCTGAACCTATAACAAGTACTTTCTTTATATCTGTTCTCTTTGGCATATACTTTTATTCTCCTATTCTATAATTCCGATCAGTTTTTTCAAAAATAACTTATTTTTTCATCATATCCAAAAATTCATCAAATAAATATTCATTGTCACGCACTCCCGGAGCTCCTTCCGGGTGAAATTCAACAGCCATAACTTTATTTTGTTCGTCACATATTCCTTCAACTGTTTTGTCAATAACATTTATGTGAGTAAGTGTTAGATTATGTATGTTTAGGCTGTCTGCGTTTACAGCATAGCTATGACCTTGTGATGACATTGTAACTTTATTTGTCAGTACATTCTTTATAGGGAAGCTGCCACCGATATGTGCTTGTTCCATTTTTTCAAGCTTTAATTCATAGGCATTTGCAATAAGTCTATAACCCAAAGCTATACCAAACATTGGCACTTTGCCTTTTAATTCCTTTATTGTTTCGATTACGCAAGGAATATCTTCTGGACAGCCGGCACCGTTTGAGATAATAACACCGTCAGGGTTAAGTTTTAGAATTTCCTTGGCAGATGTATTGTATGGTACTACTATTACGTTACATCTTCTCTTATTTAAACATTTGATTATGCTGTGCTTAATACCACAGTCGATAGCAACAATGTTGTATTCAGGTCTTGCTGTACGTGCATACCATTTCTTTTTACAACTGATTTGGGCAACTACATTGTGGTTTATCTCTATGTTTTTTATTTTTTCAACAGCTTCTTCTGTTGGTGTATTTATATCTGTTATAATTCCTCGAATACCTGCATTGTCACGTACTGTTTCGGAAAGATAACGTGTATCAAGTCCGCTGATACCTACAATATTATGTTCTTCCATTACTTCGGAAAGAGTCTTTGTAAATCTGAAATTAGATGGTTCGTCGCAATATTCACGTACAACGATACCGCTGATTGATGGTGTGTTACATTCATTATCTTCGTCAGTAATGCCATAGTTACCAATAAGAGGATAAGTCATAACAACTGTTTGACCTGTGTATGATGGGTCTGTCAGTATCTCCTGATAGCCAACGACACCGGTGTTAAATACAAGAGTAGTTACACAGTCTGTGTTTTTTGCACCAAAACCATATCCCAAAAATTCTTTGCCATTTTCCAAAACTAATTTTCTGTTAAATTTTTCTCCCATACGGTCCTCCCATTTACTATTGTTCTAATATTTTGTCCGAAAACTTCAATATTCGCAAAAGGTGTTGCACGTCCTTTTGAATAAAAGTTTTCGGGATTTACTGTATATTTTGTATTTAGGTCTAAAACTGCCATATTACATTCTTTGCCTACTTGCAGTCCACAGTCAAGATTAAAAATTTTGCGTGGGTTAATACACATAAGTTCAATTAATTTTTCAAGTGTAATTATGTTTTTCTTTACAAAATATGTGTACATTATAGGGAAAGCGGTTTCAAGTCCAACTACACCCATAGCGCTTTTTTCGAGTCCTCTGCTCTTTTCTTCGGTTGTGTGTGGTGCATGGTCGGTTGCTATCACGTCAATAGTACCCTCGCATATACCTTCTATCAGAGCTTGTCTGTCCTCTTTGCTGCGAAGTGGCGGATTCATTTTAAATCTTCCGTCTTCCTGTAAATCTTCATCGCATAGCAGTAGATAGTGCGGACCTGTCTCGCAAGTTACCGGTAAGCCTTTTGCTTTTGCTTGTCTTATTAATTTGACAGATTGTGCGGTGGAAATGTGGCAAACGTGGTATTTGCAACCTGTTTTTTCAACAAGTTCCAAGTCTCGTTTGATTTGTCCCCATTCGCTTTCGCTGCATATTCCTTTGTGGTTATGTTCTTTTGCATATATTCCGTCGTGGATATATCCACCGTTAAGTAAACTTTCATCTTCGCAGTGTGCAGCGATTATTCCGTCTATTTTTTTAACCTCTTGCATAATAGCAAGCATTTTTTCACCCTGTTGCACGCCTCTGCCATCATCGGAAAATCCAACTGCTCCACATTCTTTCAGTTCACTGTAATTTACAAGATCGCCTCTGCCTGTTTGTCCCTGTGTCAGCGTTGCAAATGGATATACATTTATATTTGCCGTATTTTTTATAATTTCTGTTTGTATATTCAGATTTTCTTTTGAATCCGGTGGCGGATTAAGGTTTGGCATAGAACAAACCGATGTGTATCCGGCACTTGCACCTGCTTTTGTACCTGTTGCTATTGTTTCTTTGAAAAAAAAACCCGGTTCACGCAAATGAACATGTACATCTGCGAAACCGGGAATTAAATATTTATCTTTACAATCGACAATAGTATCACAATTTGAAACAGGAAAAGAAGGGCTAATAGAAATAACTATACCGTTATCAACAACAACATCGGCAAGAGAAAAACTATTATTTAAGAAAACATTACCATTTTTAAAAATTTGTCTCATTTTAGCCTCCTGTTAAATTTTTATATTATTTTATAG
>JAHHTR010000044.1 GCA_020024515.1 Angelakisella sp. | reverse complement strand
ATAATCTTTTATGTGTAATCAGTAGATACGCAACTAATAAATGTTGATAATCACTTCCATTTTACTATTATTATATTTTCTAACTATTAATTATTTTAAAATTTATTTAAAAGTCGTAACTTCTACTTATTTTAATTTTATATTAAAAAAGCAATACCTAGATCTACTTATAGATTAGGTATTGCTCATTTTAATTATTTCTTCTTTTTAAAATTCGATAAAGGAACTGTCTTTCCGTTATCATACTTTACATCAATATTATCTAATTGGCGAGTAAGAGCACTGCGGAATTCTTTTATATATTGTTGTTTTAGTTCTGCCTGTTCTTTTTTTTCTTTTTCTGTCAAGCCTTCTGCTTTGCTCTTGGCATACAACTCATTTAGTCTTTTTAATAGCTTTTCCATTTATATTTTCTCCTGTATATTACAACTGTAATTATGTAAAAATATATATTCTATAAAAATAATAACTTGCGTTATATTATACAAAACGTATTTTCAATGAATAATTTTACTCATGTTCTTTTCTATCTTTTTCTGTTTCTTCTAAGTTTTCTTCTGCATTTTCATCTTTAACAACATATTTTACAAGTACAGGCCAAACCCAAAACGATTGCAAAAGACTGGAAAGAGAAAAAATACCGACAAAAAGTAAAATAATAAGACTTATTGGGAAATAATACATTGATAAAAAGATTATTGCAAATTGTATTGCAACAGCTGCAACACTTCTCAAACCACCTACTATAAATAGAAGCAGTGCATTTTTTAGACATGCCTTAATTGGCAGTTCCATATTTGCAACCATAGGATACAAAAATGTAATAATGCCAAATGTAACAAAAAACCAAATAATTATAAATACTATTGAAACCAAACTTTTCTTTGGTGCCATTAATAAAAAAGTAAACTGAAACATCATATACATTGCAATAGCAATAAGAGCAGTTGTTGGTATCCCTATAATAAGACCTTTTTTAAAGTTTTCCTTAAAAGCCTCAAAAAAATCTCTTATCGGATAAACATTTTTATCTCTTACCATTGTCATTGTTACTCTTGACATAGCAATCATTGCAGGACCTATTGTAATTATTGGCAGACAGCAAAGAATAAATACAAAATTAAGTACCCATAGTCCTGCCCATTCACGTGTAAATATTTCCATAAAGAGTGCAAAACCTTTTTTCTTTGGTGCATCTTTTCTTATACCCGGTCCCTCTTTATAATAACTTGAACCAAATCCTAAAAAACCCATATATACTCCTTTCAAAACAAATATTAAGTAATCATATAATAGTATAATATATTTAAAATTAAATGCAAGCAAAATTTTTAAATATACAAAAAACAATATTTAATTTAAAATATTTATAATATTGACATTTTTTAAAAGCATAAACTTTTTTTCGACAAAAAACATAGTACATTAATGTTACAATTAGTGCGTAAATGGGAAAAAATCAAATAAACAATCAAATCAAAAGAGGTGTAAGATGAAAGTAAAATTACTTTTGACAAGAAAGAAAATTAGAAAATTATGGTATTCTATTTGGAAGAAAAAAATGTTACTTAAACTTAAATTGTATGAAGGTATTCCGTTTAACAATGAAGAACTTGTTGCATTAAGCAGCAGTATTGATAATGACTTTGAAAAAATAAAAAAACTTCAACAACTTATATATAAATAAAATATATTTTCATTAATCAAAACAACATTACATAGTATTATTAATTTCCATTTTACTGAATATAAAATATAAAATGAGTAGTTACATTAATCATTATAGATTACTGTAACTACTCATTATTATTTTAACCTTGGAAGGTCAGTTTTTTCTTTTTGCCTATTTTCAGTAAGCATTTCTTGTTGTCTCAAATGATTTTTCAGTGCATGAAAGGTAATTCTTAATTGCTGTATAATCTGTTCATTACTATAATAACACATATCTGTTGCAACCATTGTGGCTATACCATGAACCATCCACCACATAGAAGTAAAAAGTCTTGTTGCATACTCTAACCTTAAACCTGTTATCTTTGCTGTCATCTCAGTAAATGCGTTTCCTTCTTTCGAGGATAACAGTTGTGGTTTATTCTCTTTCATTTGATTATGTCTGCCATTTAAAAACAGAAATCTAAACAAATTCTGTTCATCTCTTGCAAATTCTATATGTGATAAAGCCAGTTGTTGTATTGAACCACCTTTTTCTTGCAAATGTCTTACAATATATTCGGTATGAAATCTGTCAGCCTCACAAAGAGTAGCCTGTTTTAGTGTTTCCATATTTGTAAAATTATAAATAATGGGTTGTGTAGAACAGCCTAATTTTTTTGCAACTTCTCGTGCCGAGAACTTTTCTTCCCCCTGCTGTCTTATTACTTCCAATGCCGCAGCCACTATGTCCTCAGGACTCAATTTCGTTTTAGCAGCCAAAAAAAAAACACTCCTTATCTTTTATACTTTGTCCGATTTATATTGTCTTTTTGTATTTTTTATTCATCATCAAGTTTAAGTACTGCCATAAATGCCTCTTGCGGAACTTCTACACTACCCAACTGACGCATACGTTTTTTACCTTCTTTTTGTTTTTCAAGAAGTTTCTTCTTACGTGTTATGTCACCACCATAACATTTTGCAAGTACGTCTTTACGCATAGCTTTTACTGTTTCACGTGCAATGACCTTACCACCTACAGCTGCCTGTATAGGCACTTCAAATAGCTGTCTTGGTATATGTTCTTTTAGTTTTTCCGCCATCTTTCTTGCACGTGTATATGCATTATCAGCAAATACAATAAATGAAAGCGCATCTATCAAATCGCCGTTTAGCAGTATATCAAGTTTTACAAGTTTTGAAGGTCTGTAATCCGACAACTCATAGTCAAATGAGGCATAACCTTTTGTACGACTCTTTAACGCATCAAAGAAGTCATAAACTATTTCATTAAGTGGCAAATCATAGTGTAACTCTACCCTATCTGTATCAAGATAACGTGTATCTTTATATATACCACGTCTCTCTTGACAAAGCTCCATTATGCTGCCGATATATGTTGCAGGTGAAAATATACTTGCCTTTACAAACGGTTCTTGTGCTGATGCTATTGTGCCGGCGTCAGGATAGTTTGTTGGGTTATCTATTTCTATTGTTCGTCCGTCATTTAATGTTATCTTATATACAACGCTCGGAGCAGTTGTTATAATATCCAAATTATACTCTCTTTCCAGTCTCTCTTGTATAATTTCCATGTGTAATAGTCCCAAGAAGCCACAACGGAAACCGAAACCAAGAGCCACAGATGTTTCAGGCTCAAAAGTAAGCGCAGCATCATTTAACTGCAATTTTTCCAAAGACTCTCGCAAATCACCGTATTTTGCACCATCCATTGGATATATACCACAAAATACCATAGGATTAATGTTTCTGTAACCTTTCAAAGGCTCTGTTGCAGGATTACTTGCCTCTGTAATTGTATCACCGACACGTGTTTCACGTACAGTTTTGATACTTGCCGCAAAGTATCCTACTTCACCCGCACATACCTCATTCATCGGTATCAGCTTATCCGCACCCATACTACCTGTTTCCACTACGGTAAATTCAGCACCTGTTGACATCATTTTTACTGTCATACCCGGTTTTATCTTTCCTTGCATAACTCTAAAATAAACTATAACACCCTTATAACTGTCATAATAGCTATCAAATATAAGAGCCTTTAAAGGAGCATCATCATCGGCATTTTTGGGTGGTGGCACATCTTGCACTATTCTTTCAAGCACTTCGTGAATATTCAATCCAACCTTTGCCGATATTCTTGGTGCGTCCATAGCAGGTATTCCTATAACATCTTCTATCTCATTGCATACTCTGTCCGGATCGGCAGCCGGCAAATCTATTTTATTTATAACAGGAACTATTTCAAGGTCATGGTCAACAGCAAGATATGTGTTTGCAAGAGTCTGCGCCTCTATTCCCTGTGAAGCATCAACAACAAGCACCGCACCCTCGCAAGCTGCCAAAGAACGAGATACTTCATAATGAAAGTCAACGTGTCCAGGCGTATCAATCAAATTAAATTGATAGTCTTGTCCGTTATCGGCCTTATAGTTAAGTCTTACTGCACGTGCCTTTATTGTTATACCTCTTTCACGCTCTATATCCATATTATCCAGTAGTTGGTTTTCCATATTACGACTGGCAACTGTCTGTGTTTGTTCAAGTATTCTGTCTGCAAGTGTACTTTTGCCATGGTCAATATGTGCAATTATACAAAAATTTCTTATATTCTCTTTTGGGAATGACATATATCTCCTCCTATGCTATTTTTCATAATAAATTCCGTACTTCCCCATTTTATTATGTTATATCACGACTGTTATTATAGCATAATAACATATCTATGAAAAGAGAAAAACTTAATTTATGAATTTTTTTTTTAATAACGTCAATAATTATTATAGAAATTATGTTTTGTTTTATAGTTACCTAGACAAAATAATACAAATATTTATAATATACAATAATATTGTAAAATGTATATTTTAAAGGAGACATTTTATGGATAATAATTTTAACAATTTAGATGCAATAAAACGATACCAAAACAGAAAGGAAAATCCCGAAAATCTGAATAAATTAACTTTCTTTGAGCACTTTCGGAGTTTTATTGTGGCTTTTATGATTACTTTTTTGTGTATTACCGTTATCTTTGCAACAACTTTTATTCCAAAACCAAATGATAAAACAGCTGTTATAGGCACTGCTGATATTCCAAAGAAAAGTTATAATTCTCCGACAAAAGACGATAGAATGAACATACTTTTAACTATCAGCGAAAATGAAAACATCTTACCGGAAGTATATATGTTACTTGGATTCTTGCCTGATAAAGGATACATTTCCGTAACATTAATCCCACCAAACAGTTATATTTTCTCTGACTATGATGAACTTTGCCCAAACGACTTCTTCAAAAAAGGCGGTACAGCATACACTGCAAAAGGAGTTTCAAAATTTTTTGATATAAATATAGACAGATACGGAACTCTTTACTATAAAGATATAGATAACTTTACATCAAAAACAGGTTCTTTTTTATACAATGTACAAGCTACACTTAACTATCCTCATCACCGCAGACACGTATCTCTCGCCAAAGGCATGACAGAACTTAATGGCAGAAATCTCTGTGATATACTGTTTTATCCGGCATATCTAGGTGGTGAACAAGAAAGAAGCGACCTAGGAACAATGGTTACAGTAGCCTTTCTTAATAATCTTATATTAAATAAAAGCAAAAATCATAATTTAGATATCTTAACACCTTTTTTTGATTATTTTGACACAAATATATCCAGTCTTGATATTGAAACACATATTGATGCACTTAACTATATTATTAATCAAAACGACAGAACAATACTTGCAACATACATTGACGGTGAATTAAGTCAA
Organism: Angelakisella sp.; assembly: GCA_020024515.1. GTDB lineage: Bacteria > Bacillota > Clostridia > Oscillospirales > Ruminococcaceae > Angelakisella. The sequence goes on along the minus strand of JAHHTR010000044.1, from coordinate 10,447 downwards.
GACTACACATATTTTTTATTAACTCAAGATGCTGTAAATCGTATAAAATCTGTTTACGGTTAAATATTTAAAGGTAATTTATTTTAATGAAAAAAAATAATAATAATTCAACAAACGACACGCAAAACTGTGAAAAAAATAAAAAAATTCGGTTTTTACTCTTTACTCTGTTTATAATTATTTTTTTGTGGTGCATAATTTTTATTATACAAAACTTAGTATTGGCAAAAATCAGCAGTACAAAAAATCAAATGTTAATAGAACTGTTTGAGCAAAATCTTAATACACAAAACAGTACAGAAGAAATAGATATACAGTTACAAGAATTTTTAAAAATAAATCCCGAATTTATCGGATGGCTAAATATAGGAGAAACCAAACTACCGGTAGTCAAAACCAACAACAACACAAAATATCTTGACATGGATTTTTATGGTAAAAAAGACAAGCGTGGAACTGTATTTATGGATTTCAGAAACAATCCAGAATTTACAAATGAAACCCAAATGCTTTATGGACATAACTATAATTACAGCAAAGAAATGTTTTATGAAATAGAAAAACTGAAAAAATCTGATTATGCCACAAAATATCCATTTATAAACTTTAATACAATATATGGAAACCGTAGTTATGTCCTGTGTACAGTTTTTGTTACAGATATTGATGAAAACAGTAAAGACTATTTTAACTATCATAATTTGTTTTTGACTACTGACAATAAAGACAAGCAAAATTTTATCGATGAAATCAAAAAACGTGCTCTACTGCGCAGCAATATTGAGTTTAATACACAAGACAGTTTAATTCTGCTTTCTACTTGCGGATATGAATTTTCCACACAAAGAATAGTAGCTGTGGCAAAACTTATTTCCGATGAAGAAACAAAAATTCTCTCTCCCAATTATTCACATAACCCAAATGCCAAAATGCCTTTATTATGGGAACTACTATATAAATAAAAATACCGACCTCCTATCCATTAAACTTTTTTAGTCTAACTTTTGAAGGTCGGTTCGGGTTATATTGCAGAGTATTTTTATTTATTATTTTTTATTTGATTTTTTTGTTGTCATGTTTTTTTTCTTTTTAATTATCTTTCTTACAATAAGGATAATTATCAAAGCAATAAGTACAGAACCACCTACAACACAACTTGCCATAATAGGTGTATAGTCAATCGGCTCTTTTATTACCGCAAAACTATCACCGTTATTTGCCTCAAACAAAAGATATTGTCCATCAATGGTATACGGTACTTCACTATAACCATTACCACTGTTTAACAAAACCTTTATATTCTTGCTTACATCTGCAGCATAAATATGAAGTAATATTATATCATAGTTTTTATCATACTTTGAAACTATCGATACTTTGTTATTAATCAGCAGTTCTTCTCCTTCTTGCATTGTCGGCTTATCTGTATTTATAAGGTCTATATATGTATCGTCATAGAATTCGCCTTCTGCGAGAACAAGAGGTAGCCCTTCTTCTGTTTTTGCTTTACTCTCTACTGTATTTAACCATTTAATATATAATGCGTCTACATCTTCACTGCGAATAGTATTCACAAATTCTTCTTTTTCCCATTTTGCATAATATCCATTTTTCTCAGGAATTTTTGGAAGATTTTTTATTGTATCGCCATAGTTAAAGTCATATTCCGCAATAAGTTTCTGGTCTGCAATAAATCTAAGTTTAAAATTCTTAAATTCATCTGTAACAGTATTTTGAGTGACAAAATCATTATATTTTAAAGGTACTGCTTGTGTATGATAAGTTACGTTATTGACAGCACCCATTCCCTCATCGCAGAAAATATTTCCCTGCACATTACTTTCTTCATACAAACTGCCTGCAATAGTACCCAAAAAAGCTTTTTCACAATCAAGTCTTGTCATTACGGTATTGTTAATAATATTTTTGCCTTGTCCTGCAATACCACCTATATTATTTATACCTTTTATATCTGACAATACCTTGCAATCTCTTACTGTACCCTCACTAATACCTACTATACCACCAACAAAACCACCGTCCGTACTTTCTACTTTACAGAATGATGCACTATCAATAATAGCTCCCATATGTACCATACCACATATACCACCGATATTTTCCTTTTTACCTGTGATATTTCCGTTATTTGTACAACCTATAATTATATTTCTTGCATATCTTTCAGAATTCAATGTTCTGTCATTTACTTCATTAAAATCTTTCTCAGGGTCTACGTCATATTCTATTGACATATTACCCACTATACCGCCAACATTCGTATCAGCTTCAATTTCACCGAAATTTATACATTCTGATATTTTTCCCGGTTCTTCTTTATTACTTTTTACATCAGAAATATCAATAATAAAATTTCTCTCTTTTTCCAAAATTTCTGATTTGGTTTGACTCATCACACTTCTTATATTAGTTATTTGATTATTGATAGCATGTATATCATTAATAATTGCACTTCTGCCGTCGTCTAGTTCATATTGTAATTTAAATAACCCATCATTTGCACTTTGTAAACCATCAACAGCTCTTTCAATACGCAATATAATATAATCTTTATCAAAATCTTCTATTTTTTCTATATTTCTTAAAAAATCCACTATTTCGGACATCTGTCTTTGCGAATAAGCCAAACTTTTATGTATACCGCTTACATTATCATTTAACTTTCTGCTTGTAATATTTATATCATTTGTCAAGGCTGTACATTTACTTTGCAATACATTTAATTCATTATTTAACTTTTGCAAAATATCTTGATAGTATTCTATTGATAAATATGGCTCTGCCTGTCCCACAATACCGCCAACATCTTTTCTGCCGATAATTTTTTCATCATTGTGGCACTGATATATATATCCTGTCTGTCTCCCCGCAATACCACCAACATTATATCCAACATGAATATAGCCTATTGTATGTCTGTTTAATGAATTAAAAATTCTTCCACTGTTAAAGCCTGCTATACCACCTGTATCTGTATGAACAGCAACTTTCTCTATTTGATTAAGCTGTTCATCAAGCTTTATACCGTTTAAATGAGGCTTTATGTCACGCACAGATGTATTTACACTGCTTATATTTTCACATGCAGCTATATCCCCCTCATTTTTTCCTACAATACCACCGGTATAGTGAGTTCCCTGTATAGCACCTTTTGATGAACAACTTATAATTTGCCCCTTTAATTCATTAAGTGCTGCTATACCACCAACATAATTTTCGGCAACGATAGAACCTATAAAAGTACAATTTTCTATTAATCCTCGATTAACCGCAGCTATTCCCGCAATATACTCATCTTTTGAGCTTGGCATAAAATAACCATTACTTGTCAAATTTCTTACAACACCTGTTTCTTCAACATATCTAAATAACCCTTGTTGAGAATTTGGCTCAGTATATATAAAAGTAATTGTATGATTATTACCATCAAATACACCGCTAAATGTAGGGATAGGTTTAAATTCATCTTTTTCAAACTGCAAGTCTGTGTTTAAAGATACCCTCATTCCCTCTGAGGCTCTGTCATACACACATTCTTGTGCTAAATTTAACCAATCTTCTTTACTGTCTATTTTTACTTCCTTTTTTATTTCCTGTTTATTTACCTTTTTGGTAAAAAAATTTTGCCAATTTTTGCTATAAGTAATTTTACTTTCTTCTGTTTTCTTTGGAGTTTCTGCATAGGCAGGTACTCCGGTAGCTATTATTCCAAATGCCAAAAGTATAGAAAATAGATTTTTTAAATAATAACGAGGATTTTTTTTATTTATTTTCATGTTTCTCATCTCCTTCATTAGCATTTTCCAAAACCTCAACTTCTGTTTCATTTTTTTCTTCTTGTTCAACTTCATTAAATATAGGTAATGAAATGTCGTCTAACTTTTCAAAATGACTTTCACGATTTCTTGTTTCAACATTTGCCTTAATGTCACCGATAAGTATACCATTAATATCAGCATCTATTGTACCTATAATAGTTCCTCTTACATGTCCGTTTACACGTATTTTACCGGTTGGCAAAGGTAGTGCAAATTCTCTGTGTAGAGTAAAAGCTGTCTTTTGTATAATAATATCACCCAAAAGCAGAATTTGCGGTAATATAAACAGTACTATTATTATTGATATAAGTGTACCACGACCAAGAGATGTACCAATAGAAGAAACTGTTGGGTCGTGTGACAAGTTACCTATAATAAAGCCTGCGGATGTTAAAATAGTACCACTTGTAAATATTGTTGGGAAAGCTTGATTAAGTGACTCTACCATAGCTTCTTTTATCGGCATATATGATTTTAAATCCATATATCTGCTTGTTATAACAATAGCATAGTCAATGGTTGCACCCATCTGTATAGCACTTACTATAAGTGAACTCATAAAGAACAGTGTATCATTTGTTATATATGGGAATGAAAAGTTAATCCAAATACTTCCCTGTATTGCCAAAACAAGCAGTACAGGAAGTCCTGCTGATTGGAAAGTAAATAGCAAAATTGCCATTACAAACAGAGCGGTAAGCACTGTTATTACAGTATTATCAGTAACAAATGATGCCTCTAAGTCCTTGTTACTTGTTGAGTTACCGGCAAGCACCACATCATTACCGTAATATTTTCTTGCAATACTCTTTATATTGTCCAGTTCTGTAAATGTCTCTTTACCCTCAATAGGCAAATTCATATTTAATACAACACGTGATTTTGTTGTACCCTGTAACTGTTGTTGACCATTGCGCAGTTGTCTGTACAAATCATCAAGTTCTTCATTTAACTCTTTATCAAGTTCCACATATCCCTCTTGTTTTTGGTCATATAGGAACATAAACATATCAAGTATCGGAACTTTGTAATCATCAAGTCCGCTGACCACAGGACCATATTGCTCAATATTTACAGCATAAGCACCATACATCACCTTTGCAATTTCTATATCAAGTCCGGATATTTCTGAAAATTGTCTCGGATTTAGTTTATCTGTAAGCATATATCCGTCTTTTACTTCTACATTTGTAAGACTTAGTATAGACTCAATATAATCAAGCTTTTCTAGTTCCTCAACCATTTTACTCTCTTTTTCATAGCTGCCTTTTGGGAAAATTACAGCCAACACATTGTTACTGCCAAACGCATCATCAATTTTTTCTTCTGCTAGTTTTTGTTCTGTCTTATTTTTTGTATTGATTGAACCCATATCATAAATATATACACATTTACTTTGCCATATAAATGAAAGTATTATTATGACAATAAAAAGCGGTGGAATAATAAAACGTGTATAGTACGCAAATTTACCCACAAAACTAATACGTGGTACGAAATTCTTATGATGTGTCTTATCTATAAGTTTTGCAAACATCATAAGTAATCCGGGCATTAGTAAAAATACTGTCAATAAACTGAATATAATAGATTTTGTAAGAACTATACCCATATCAAAACCTATTCTGAATTGCATAAACATCATAGCAATCATACCGGAAACAGTTGTCAAACTACTTGACGCAATTTCAGGTATTGCTTTACTAAGTGCAATTATTGTAGCCTCTCGTGAGTCCTTTGTCTCATGCTCCTCCATATATCTATGGCACAAAATAATAGCATAGTCTATTGCAAGGGCAAGCTGCAATATTACCGCAATAGAGTCTGTAACAAAGCTAATTTCACCAAACCAAAAGTTAGTACCTTTATTAAGTATTGCCGCAGTCCCGAATACCATAATAAATACAGGTATTTCCATATATGTCTTTGATGTCAAAAGAAGTACCGTTACAATAACAATCGCCGCAAGCACAAGTATAATTTGCATATCTTTTGCAAGCGACGCAGCAAAGTCATTTCCGACTTCGCTTTGTATATATGTATCATAAGGCTCTAATAAATTTTTAATTTCTATCATGGCATTTTTTGCTCTGTCTTCTGTTGGCTCATCTTCAAACGCAACATTGAGCAAAGCATACGTACCCTTATAATTTTTGTTTTCTTCAGTGTCTTCATCGGCAAACGTAACACTGAAAACACCGTCTATTTCTTCTATTTTGTGTTGCAGTTCTTCTGCCTTTTCTTCGGTAACATTAGTAATCATTACCCTTGCCGACCCAAAAGTTTTGAACTGTTCGTTCATAATATTTATACCTATTCTTGTTTCACTGTCTTCGGGCAAATATGAAGTAATATCATTATTTACCGAAACTCTTGACATAGATAAAATACTATAAATTAATGCAGCGACAAAGACTAAATAAAAAGCCTTTCGTTTGTCTACAATAAAGGTTGCCACCTTCACCATAAACCCTGATTTTTCTTTTTCCTCGTTCATTAAATAGCACCATCCAACCCGTTTAATATTTTGTAATTTAAAAATATCGCATATAAAATACATTGTATCATTATATTTTACTCAAAATATTTGCTTTATCAATGGAAGAGTTTTGAACAATATGTGAATTAATATTGCAAAATTATTACGTCTTGAAATAATCCACAAAATTATGTTAAAATGTATGTATTATTTTTATTAAAACTAAAAAGGAGAAACTGTTTTTTATGGACATTTTTTCACTTACATTTATATTTATATTTTTACCTACAACTTTACTTTTATATTATGTAGTTCCAACAAAACTTAAAACATGTGTTTTGTTTCTTGCCTCACTGTTTTTTTATGCTACAAACAGTATCATTTGTATGCTGATTATGTTATTATCAATAATCTTTGATTTTTTAATAGCACAGCAGCTGGTTTTCAATGATACAAGTTTGGCTGTCCGAAAATTTTCAATTTCGCTTGTTTCTATAAAAAATATCTCTTTGGTAATATATTTTCTTTTTAATAACAATAATAATCAACTTCTCACTTTTTTAGGTGCAACAGTATATGCTCTTACTTCTCTCGGATATGTACTAGACGTATACCATGGGGAAATTCCGGTTGTTACAAAATTCTTTGACTATGGCACATTCTGTTGTTTTTTCGGCAAAATACATGTAGGGCCTATAATTACAGCAAAGGAGTTTTTCCCACAACTTCGAAACAAACAACTTTCTCTTACAAATATAAGTGAAGGCTTTGTATTATTTACACACGGAATAGCGAAGAAAATACTTCTTGCAGATAATATTAATCTTATAATACTGGAATTAAATAAAATATATGCAAGTGAGCGAACTGTACTTGATGTATGGTTGTTTATTTTTTGCACAATACTTAACACATACTTTACCCTATCTGGATACAGTGATATGGCGCGTGGTGTAGGACTTATGTTTTCTATTCGTCTACCAGAAAACTTTCGATATCCTTTGCAAGCATACAGTGTATCTGATTTCTTTGCAAAGTTTAATATTTCTGCAAATCACTTTGTTCGTAAATATGTGTACAAAGCACTTGATACACAAGATAACGGCAAACTTGCAACATCAGTAAATATCCTACTAATTTCGATAATAATGGGACTATGGTATGGAATTTCATTAAACTTTTTGATGTGGGGAGCATTTTTAGGTATATTTATAATTATAGAAACAATCTTTGATAATATGATTTTACAATACATACCCACATTTATACGTAAAATAACAACATTTTTAATTATACTGATGTCATTTATATTATTTGCAGGCAACACTCCACAAGAAAGTTTAAATTATCTTTTGATTATGATAGGAAAGTCTCAGCAACCCGCTGTACACAGCCATACACTCTACTTACTTTCTTATAATACTGTTCTTTTACTTGGTTCAGCTTTTTTTGCCACAGACTATATTGCCATAATCGCAAGAAAATTTGAACTTAAATTCCCTAAAACAGGACGTTTCGCCTCACTTATAATCAATACCGCAATTCTTTTTGTATCCATAATATTTATGATTTAATATTTATACTTATGCCTATTAAAATGGAGGTTTATTTTTTGATAGCAAAAATTGTTCTTGATAAAGCAAGTCATACTTATGATAAAATATATTCTTACAGTATACCGGACTCAATGTGTGTGGTTGCAGGTATGCGGGTTATTGTTCCTTTCGGTAATAACAAAGACCGTATAGGACTTGTTATAGAAGTATGCAACACATCAAAAGGTGACTATAAGTGGAAACTGAAAGAAATAAAAGCACTTGCGGATAAATCTCCCATACTTAATGATGAAATGTTATATCTACTGAAATGGCTAAAAGAATTTACTTTCTGCACTTATTTTGATGCGCTCAAAGTACTTATTCCGACAGGACTTGGTAAACGTACAGATGTTTCATATAAAATAAATAATGATATAGGCGAAAACATATCGAAATTAAACGAAAGAGAACTCGCAATATACAATCTATGCAAAAAAAAGAAAACTAACTTTTTTGCAAGCACATTTGAAGAAAAATTTGCAGATAGCAGTATCTTGCTCGATGGCTTAACCGAAAAAGGATATTTAATATCCGAACCTATCGTTATACGAAAAATAGCAGATAAAACACTTACTATGATACGACTTTTGCCTGACTGGGACTCTGCTTTTTTGACTCCTCGTCAAAGAGAAGTAGCAGAAACACTTGCAACTATCGGTGAGTGTTCCGTAAAAGAATTAATGTACTATACAGGTGCTACCAAATGTGTATTAAATAATATAGTAGAACAAAAAGCGGGAACGTTTTTTACAAAAGAAGAATATAGAACTCCTGTATTTAAAAAAAATGATACTGAAACAGAAGAACTAATTTTATCTGATGAGCAACAACAAGTTGCCGATAATCTATATAAATTATATAAACAACATACAGGCGAAACCGCGCTGATTTACGGTGTAACAGGTAGCGGTAAAACACAGGTATTTATAAGTCTGTGTAAAAAAGTAATCGCCGAACAAAAACAGGCAATTATTCTTGTTCCCGAAATTGCACTAACTCCGCAAACCATACAAAAATTTTATAATTATTTCGGCAATACCATAGCCGTTTTACACAGTGGCCTTTCTTTATCACAAAGGCTTGATGAATGGAAAAGAATTGATAGAAATCTGGTTTCTGTTGTTGTCGGCACTCGCTCGGCAGTTTTTGCTCCCTGCAAAAATTTAGGCTTAATTGTTATTGATGAAGAACACGAACACACATATAAATCCGATAATTCACCGAGATTTAACGCAAAAGATATTGCAAGAATACGTGCAAAATACAATAAATGTCTTGCCATATTTGCCTCAGCAACACCATCAATCGAAAGTTTTTATAAAGCAAAAAGCAATGAATATCACCTTGAAACTTTAACCAATCGTTTCGGCAATGCATCCCTTCCAGATGTAAATATAATAGACTTACAGTGTGAACCCAATCGAGGACAGTGCATATCCGATACTCTTTGCGAAGAAATATTATATAACATAGAACATAACGAACAATCTATTATACTTGTAAACAGACGCGGACACAGTACACAAATAACTTGCGGTAGTTGCCATGAACCTATACTTTGTGAAAACTGTTCTGTATCAATGAAATATCACACTGCAAACAACAGACTTGTATGTCACTACTGCGGTAACAGTATACCTGTACCGAAAGTTTGCCCAAAATGTAGCAGTGAATATATACGTTTCAGTGGCTCAGGTACACAGAAAGTGGAAGAAGAACTGCAAATACGCTTCCCTAATGCAAAAATATTGCGAATGGATACTGATACCAATATGCAACGAGACAGCTACGAAAAAAATCTTAATGATTTTCGAGAAAAAAAATATCAAATAATGGTTGGTACTCAAATGATAGCAAAAGGACTGAATTTTCCTGATGTAACCCTTGTCGGAGTTGTCGGTGTTGACAGTATGCTTTACAGTCAAGATTTCAGAAGTTTTGAAAAAGTATTCAGCTTAATAACGCAAGTTATAGGACGCAGTGGCAGAAGTACCAAAAAAGGACGTGCCTATATAGAAACATATTCTCCCGATAATCCCATACTTTTAAGTGCGTCGGCACAAGATTATGATAATTTTTACAGAGATGAAATTGCTATGCGAAAACTAAACCTATATCCTCCATTCTGCAAAATGGTTGCAATAGGCATTACCGATCCAAACGAAATAACCGCAGTCAACCAAGCAAAAACAATACTTGACAGTATAAAAACTCTTTTAAAAACCAAATATACAACTATTCCCATGCGACTTTTGGGACTTTCTCAAAGTAATATTTTTAAGCTTTCAGGCAAATATAGATATAAAATTCTACTCAAAATGCGTCTTGATAAACTTTCACGAGATATGTTATGGGAAATACTGTTTGAAGCAAAGAAAAAAGCACCGAGCACAACAAATATTTTTATAGATACTTCTTATGATGGTTCTATATAAAACAAAAAGTAACTGCCAAACCCTCAATGAACAAGTCCATAAAAAATGGACATAGAAAAAGAAACCTCTTATGGTAGAATAAAATAAACTACCATA
>JAHHTR010000043.1 GCA_020024515.1 Angelakisella sp. | reverse complement strand
TTAATCAGGTAAGACCCCTTGAAGACTACAAGGTTGATAGGCACAAAGTGTAAGCATAGTGATATGTTCAGCTAGCGTGTACTAATCGGTCGAGGGCTTGACCTAATAGAGTTAAGTCATTAGCATTAATAGTAAACATTCATTGTTCGATTTTGAGGGTATGCTCTCAGACAATTTTAAACCGGTATTTATTACTATGAGGTCCCACCTGTTCCCATTCCGAACACAGTAGTTAAGCTCATACGTGCCGAAGATAGTTGGCGGGAAGCTGCCTGTGAAAATAGGTCTTTGCCGGTATTGATGTGTTTCTGTAAATTTATTATAGAATCATTTTTTTAAACACTTGACAAGATTATATTTTTAATGTATAATATGACTTGTCAGTTCCGTATGGCGGTATAGCTCAGTTGGCTAGAGCATTCGGTTCATACCCGGAGTGTCGTCGGTTCGAATCCTACTACCGCTACCATAAGGGGTGAACAAATTACCCCTTACAGATATGGCCCGTTGGTCAAGAGGTTAAGACATCGCCCTTTCACGGCGGTATCGCGAGTTCAATTCTCGCACGGGTCACCAAATAGTAACGTATACCACTTATGTGGTATACGTTATTTTTTTGTATAATTTCTTCTATGTTTTAATATAATGTAATAGCAATTAAAATATAGGAGGTCCATATGAATAAGGATTTAATAGTAGTTTTATTTTTAGTTATTGTAATAGTATTTATTCCAATAATATCAATATCACAAAATAGTACAGTAATGGCAAAGGAAGAACCCCAAAATACAAGTATTAGTGATAGTACAAAAATTCCTGTTATTAATAATATAAACAGCAGTAGTGATGAAATATCTTCTGTAAATCAAAACTCTTTAATTAATAGTAGTACAAGTACAATATCAGAAGAAAGTTCTTCAACTATTTTGCCTCAAAAAGATAAATTGGTAGACCAAGTAGAACAGACAGATAAACAAGAAAATACAATAAAAAAAAACATTTATACTTTTGATAGGGATTATTTTAATCTTTATGATAAAAGTTCGGGAAAAATAATAAAGGTAAATGTGTCAGACTATGTTGTTGGTGCGATAGCAGCAGAAATGCCGTCAACTTTTCATACAGAGGCTCTTACAGCACAGGGTATAGCAGCATTAAGTTATGCAATATATAATGTACAAAAGCAACAACAAAATCCCAATCCGAATTTAAAAGGAGCAGATTTTTCTGTTGATGTAGAAAATAGACAAGGTTATGCTACGTTTGATAAAATAAAAGAATTTTATGGTGATAACTGGAATTATAATTGGGAAAAGATTAAAGATGCCGCACAGGTTGCGGAAAAGTATATTTTAACCTATAATAATGAACCAATAGCAGCGGCATATCATGCGATAAGTTCGGGAAATACTGAAAAAAGTGAAAATGTATGGGGAGAACCTTTGCCTTATTTAACCGCAGTTTCAAGTTCTGCAGATATTTTGGCAAAGGATTATAAAACAACTGTTGTCATTTCACCCGAGGATATAAAGGAAAAACTTGCGGTTGCGGATGCAAAGTTTTTGCAAGATATAAATACTTGGTTTGAAGTAATATCAAGGTCAGATTCAGGCTATGTAACAGAAATAAGAGTTGGAAATAAAACTATTTCAGGTTTGGATTTCAGAAACTTGCTTGGATTACGTAGCAGTTGTTTTAGTATAGAGAGACAAGGCAATAATTTTATGATTATTGTATGTGGTTATGGTCATGGTGTTGGTCTCTCTCAGAACGGAGCAGATTATATGGCTCGTCAAGGCAGCAGTTTTGAAGAAATACTTAATCATTATTATCCTAATACTACTTTAATGAATTTTAATACAGTATAATTTGCTATATTAAAAGTTGACTTTATATATTACAAATGCTATATTTTAATTATGGTAAAATTACAAATAGCTTCAAAAGGTTTTTTTGCCTTTTGAAGCTATTTTTTAAAAAAGGAGATAGTTTAATTATGACACAGTTTTTTATTTGGTTTTCTATTATTTTTATTTTGATACTTATTTATTTAATTATGGGTATGGGTATATGGTAACCGCTCTTTTTTCATGGGTATTTTTAGTTGCGATTTTCGGTTCCGGCTTTGCGTATTTTTTAGGTGAAAATTATAATGAAAAATGGAGATTTGTGGCAATAGTTCTTACAGTTATCTTGTCACTTTTAATTTTAGTATTTAATGTTCGTAAGTTATATAAACTGAATATCAAGTGTGAAAACAAAGTAATTGCAATAATTTTTACGGTTTTGCAAGCTATTGTATCCCCAATAGTTTTACTTTCATTTTTAATAATGTTTTTGGTTAAGCTTGGAATGAGTTTTTATAAAACACAAAACAAACGTGAGCAAGAAGTAGTTGAAATTGTTGACTGTGAAATAGTTGAAAAAAACAATTCAGCAGGAAAAACAAAGTAATTTTTTGCAGAGATGTTAAAAATACTAGTAAAATAATATAAATAATGGTATAATATTTTGGTATAATGTTTTTATAAATATTATAAAAAATAATATTTATTTTGATTATTTGAGAACATATTATATATTCTATGGAGGTAAAAAAATATGGAGAAAAAAACTTTTTATATTACAACACCTATATATTACCCATCAGATAATTTGCATATAGGTCATAGCTATTGTACAGTAGCAACAGATACAATGGCACGATACAAAAGAATGGCAGGCTATGATGTAATGTTTTTAACAGGTACAGATGAGCATGGTCTGAAAATTGAGCAAAAAGCAAAAGAAAAGGGCGTTACTCCACAACAATTTGTAGATGAAATCGTTAAAGGAATCAATAATTTGTGGAAAACAATGAATATCAGTAATAATAGATTTATTCGTACTACTGACGATTATCATGTTGAAAGTGTCAAGAAAATATTTAAAGAGCTTTACGAAAAAGGTGATATTTACAAGGGTTCATATAAAGGTAAATACTGCACACCTTGTGAGAGCTTTTGGACAGAAAGTCAACTAGTTGACGGTAAATGTCCTGATTGTGGCAGACCTGTTCAAGATGCAGAAGAAGAGGCCTATTTCTTCCGACTATCAAAATATGCAGATAAAATATTAAAACTATATGAGGAAAATCCTGAATTTTTGACACCAGTTAGTCGTGTTAATGAAATGAAAGCATTTATTAATCAAGGACTTGAAGATTTATGTGTATCAAGAACTTCTTTTACATGGGGTATACCGGTAGAATTTGATCCAAAACACGTAGTTTATGTATGGGTAGATGCACTTACAAACTATATAACAGCTTTAGGTTATGGTAATGATAAATATAACGATTATGATAAATTCTGGCCTGCTGATGTACACTTTGTCGGTAAAGAAATCGTAAGATTTCATGCTATTATTTGGCCTGCTATACTTATGGCTCTTGATTTGCCACTACCTAAAAAAGTTTTCGGACATGGTTGGTTGCTAATAGATGGCGGAAAAATGAGTAAATCTAAGGGAAATGTGGTTGATCCCGTTACTCTTTGCACTAGATATGGAGTAGATGCAATTAGATATTTCTTATTAAGAGAATTTCCATTTGGTACAGATGGTTCGTTTACAAATGAGGCTCTTATTACACGTATAAACAGTGACCTTGCAAATGATATAGGTAATTTGGTTTCTCGTACAACTGCTATGGTAATCAAATATTTTGGTGGAACACTTCCAACAGACAGATGTGTGGATAATGAGCTTGATGCAGATATTATTAATATGGCAAATGAACTACCACAAACATATTCAGAACAAATGGAAAAATTTGCGTTTCAAAATGCTTTGATGGAGATATTTAAATTAATAAGCAGAGCAAATAAATATATTGATGAGACAGCACCATGGGTTCTTATTAAAGATGAAGCAAATAAACCTCGTTTAGCCTCTGTTATGTATAATCTATTAGAGTGCATAAGAATTTGCGGTATACTATTAAAACCATTTATGCCTGACACAGCAGAAAAAATATTGGATATGGTAGGTGCAACAGGTGACGAAAGAGAGTGGGAAAATCGTGACTTTGGCGGACTATCAAAGACACCAACAGTTACAAAGGGTGAAAATTTATTTCCACGCATAGATATGGAAAAAGAACTTCAAGAACTTGTTAAGCAACAAGAAGAAAAAATTCAAGCAAATAATACAATAAAATCAGATGTAGATCCACTTTGTGAGACAATAAAACTTGATACTTTTGAAAAGACAGATTTGCGTGTTTGTAAAGTTGTTGATTGCACTCCTGTACCAAAATCAAAGAAATTACTACTATTAAAACTTGATGATGGTATGGGCGGAAGGCAGATAGTTTCTTCAATAGCAAAATATTATAAACCGGAAGATCTAATAGGTAAGAAAATAATAATTATTGCAAACCTCGCTCCTGCAAAATTCTGTGGTGTAGAGTCACAAGGTATGCTTCTTGCAGGTAATGTAGGTACAGAGGGAGATTGTAAAGTAATATTTGTTGATGATGCTGTTGAGTGTGGTACACGTATTCATTAATAAGAGTTAATTTACAGTTATGGGCGGTCATTTGATAATGAGGAGATAGAATTATGGACAATAATGAACTTTTACAACAAGTTATAATAGCACTTGGTGAACAAAATGAGGCTTTTGAAAATATAATGAATGAAAGATCAATAGAAAGTGAGACAAGATTAATAGGTGAAATGGCAAAGTTAACAGTAAAAGTAGAATCCCTAATGTTAAAAATAGAAGAACTGGAAAAACAATTAAATAATAAAAAATAATGGAGGCAAAGAAAATATATGTTGCAATATGAAGAGCTTAAACAACGTGTTTTTGCTATGGAACCACAAATTGTTGATCTAAAAAATGCTCTTAATATCGAAGCTTTGACAAGAGAAGCAGAAGAAATTGATTTAAAAACAACAGAGCCCGGCTTTTGGGACAATACAGAAAAGAGCCAAACAGTACTGAAAAGGCAAGGTATTGTAAAAAATAAATTAGAGCAATATAATAATATGACAGCTCTATATGATGATACACTTACATTGATAGAGCTTGCTGATGAGGCAGAGGACGAAACAGTATATGATGAGGCACTTGCAGATACGGAAAAGCTTGATAGTATGATTAAAGCAACAAAGCTTGCAACAATGCTAAACGGTGAGTATGACAGCAACAATGCCATACTTACTTTTCATGCCGGTGCAGGTGGTACAGAGGCTCAGGACTGGGTGTCCATGCTTTATAGAATGTATGTACAGTGGCTGACAAAGAAAGGATTTAAGTATAAAATTCTTGATTATCTTGATGGTGAAGAAGCCGGTATAAAGAGTGCGTCAATATTGATAGAGGGCGATAATGCTTATGGTTATCTAAAAGGTGAAAGCGGTGTACATCGTCTTGTGCGTGTATCTCCGTTTGATTCATCAGGCAGACGTCATACTTCTTTTGCATCACTTGAAGTTATGCCTGAAATTACAGCAGATATGAATGTAGATATCAGAGAAGAGGATATTGAAATGGCTGTTTATCGTGCAAGTGGTGCAGGTGGACAGAAGGTTAATAAAACTTCATCAGCCGTAAGACTTACTCACTTACCAACAGGTATAGTTGTTTCTTGTCAGGTAGAACGTAGTCAGCACCAAAATAAAGAAGTTGCTATGAATATGTTGCGTTCAAAGTTGGTAGAAATTAAAGAGCGTGAACATCTTGATAAAATTGAAGATATTAAGGGTGACCAAAAAGAGATTGCATGGGGAAGTCAAATACGTTCCTATGTATTTATGCCATATACAATGGTAAAAGATCATCGTACAAGTTGTGAAACAGGTAATGTTGACGGTGTTATGGACGGCGACCTTGATCCATTTATTAATGCGTATTTGACAATGCGTAGTAATGAGGGCAAAGAATAATGGACGTTCTTACAAACCGTAGTGTGATAAAAGAAATAATGGAAAAAAATGGGTTTACATTCAAAAAAAGTTTGGGTCAAAACTTTATTGTAAATCCGTCCATTTGTCCACGCATTGCAGAAATGGGTGGAGTTACACCAGAAATGGGAGTAATAGAAGTAGGTGCCGGAATAGGAGTACTGACAGCAGAGCTTGCTAAACGTGCAAAAAAAGTTGTTTGTATTGAGATAGATGACAGACTTTTCCCAGTGCTAGATGAAACTTTAAAAGATTTTGATAATATAAAATTAGTTCATAATGATATATTAAAAGTCGATTTGCCAAAGCTTATAGCAGAGGAATTCAGTGGTATGGAGGTTTGTGTTTGTGCAAATTTGCCGTACTACATTACGTCACCGATTATTATGAATTTGTTGGAGCAAAATTTACCTATAAAGTCTATTACAGTTATGGTGCAAAAGGAAGCGGCTGACAGGATTTGTGCAGCGCCGGGTACACGTGAATGCGGTGCAATATCGGCAGCTATTTCTTATTATGCAACGCCTGAGGTACTCTTTAAGGTATCCAAAGGTTCATTTATGCCGCCACCGAATGTAGATTCTGCTGTAATTAAACTGACATTACACGATAAATCTTTGGTACATATAGATAATGAAAAATTAATGTTTAAGATAGTACGTGGGGCATTTTCTCAAAGAAGAAAAACTATATTAAATACACTTTCTTCATCAATGAATGTATCAAAGGAAGAAGCCGCAAATATAATAAATAGTGTAGGTCTTTCAACTAATTTGCGAGCAGAAGCACTTACTCTTGATGATTTTGTAAAATTAACGTATAAATTTGATGAGTATTATAATAGATAATATTTATGATTAGCTGAAAGCCTGATATATTTTAGTATTATAGGGGGTTTTTGAATGAATATTACAAATCCGCAGAAATTTGACCAAAATCTTATAGATATGATTGCAAATGATTGGTTTTTGTTGTGTGCAGAAAAAGATGGCAAAGCAAATGCTATGACTTGCAGTTGGGGTGGTACAGGCTATATATTTAGAAAAAATGCTGTATTTGTAGTAGTACGTGATACACGATACACAAAAGAATTTATAGATAGCAGTGATACTTTCTCGATTAATTTTTTTCCAAAAGAATATAAAGACAAACTTTCATATTTTGGGAAAATATCAGGCAGATATGAAGATAAAATAACAGAAGCAAAATTTACATTAAATCATATTGACAATACACCAATATTTGATGAAGCTTGTGTTAGTATTACTTGTAAAAAGGTGCTTGCAACACGTTTTGATGAGTCTGCATTTTTAGATGAAGATATTTTGAAATTATTTTATGCTGATAAGAATATGCATACATTATATATAGGTGAAATTATAAATATGTATCAAAAATAAAGAAAAAGAGTTGTCATAGATATAATGATAACTCTTTTATAATCTCTAAATATAAGTAACAGGCTTAGATGTAACATATCATCTAAGCCTGTTGTATGATTTTTATTTAATTCCATCTAAACGAGCTTTTTTGTCGGCAATAACATAAGTATCCCGTAATTCTTGTATCATTTCAACTATTGGTATCAGTATTTTACTGTCTTTTTTTAGGTTTGCCTCTATACATTGATTGTAAAAAAATGTATATAACATACTTAAATTAGTAGATATCTCATAGTCATGCTTAAGGTTTTGATTTAGATATGATAAAATATCTTGTGATTTTTTCAAGTTTAGAT
Source organism: Angelakisella sp. (assembly GCA_020024515.1). GTDB lineage: Bacteria > Bacillota > Clostridia > Oscillospirales > Ruminococcaceae > Angelakisella. The sequence goes on along the minus strand of JAHHTR010000043.1, from coordinate 8,350 downwards.
TGGCATTTTCATAATCCTTTTTGTCAATAGCGTCAATAGATGCATATAAAAATTTAATAAGACCATCATAGACTTTTATCAAAAGTTCTCCCTGTGTCATAGTCATTAGGGATTGCTGTTGATATTGTGTATACGGATTAATAGCCATATTTACACTTCTCCTATTTTATTTATTAGCCCATAAATTGCTGCGCCAGCCAACTACTTTGGCTATTCATTTGTTGAATAGCTTTTTCCATAGCATTAAATTGTTTCCAATAACGGTTATATTCCATTTTGTATCGACGTTCTATTTTTGCTATATTTTCATCAATATTTTTCATTTGATTATATAGTTTACTTTTTGTATCAGGAACACCGTTAGAACCTGCAATGCTAACAAGTGATAAGTCGTAGTATTTAGATCCGGGTCTTGCACTTGTTGTTGCACTTTTTATAACTTCATTTAATTTATTTGAAATACCATCATTACCCAAGAATAGTTTTTCTACTGCGTCAGGCTCGTTTTTAAGCATATTTTTAAATTTTTCACCTGTTGAATCAGTAAACACAAGTTTACCACCATAACCTTTTTGAAAGTCATAAGTAGTTGTTATGCCAAGATCTGCCAAACTGTATTTTGAACCTTCAGGTTTATAATTTAGAACTTCACGCATAGCATTTGTAATTGCTTGTAGTGTAGGGTCGGAACGAAGCAAACCTTCTTTTGATTTTTCTTCCCACAATTTTATTTCATTTTCTGTCATTTCTTTCTTTTGTTCGTCAGTCAGTGGTGGATATTCTTTGTATGTAGGTTTTGCTTTTACGAGTTCCCACATTTTATCAATTAATTTATTGTATTCGTCCATAAATTTAACGATACCATCAAATGTTCCTGCATCTTCTTGTGAAACTTCTATTTCTATTGGTTTGTCTCCGGGTTTTGTTGTTTCTTTTAACTCAATATTTATACCTTCAAACTCAAAGTTATTACTGTTGCGTTCTACGGTTTGACCATTAATTTCAAGTTTGGCATTTTGACCTTCTGTTACAGACAGACCGTTTATATCAAAAGTTTCACCGTCGGTACCGTTATTGTTATTTCCGATAATTATAGTATCTTGTGGGTTTGTGTTTGCCTCTATTTTATCTTGTTCAAAGAAAATATTTTTGTAGGTAGAAGCAGGTTTTATTTGTATAGGAATGGGAAGTTTTACGCCTGCAAATTGAAAACGTGGTGGAGTTTGTTTTAAATCGATTTCGGCATCAATATTGTTGGCTTTAAGCTCTTGATTAAGACTTCCGATTGTTGTTGTGCTATTTACAGTAATTGTTTTTCCACCAATCTCTATTGTACCTTCAAATCCAAGATCACTTAGTTTTGTATTTTCGTCGATTGTACCACGGTTTGACGCACCGCTGTTAAAGCCTATTGCATCAAAACCACTGCTTAATTGAACAAGTGTATCTTTATTAGCCGGACTTTGTGGTGTTGCTACAATTTGATCGCCTGTTTTTGTAAATTTAATCTTATCTGATACTTTACCAACAGATTGACCGTCATCACCTTTTAAGTCTGCCTTATTTAGTGCTTCTACCACTTCATCTATTGTTTTGAATTCGTTTCCATTTTGTTTTATATCCGCAGTATATGTTTGTCCGTCTATTGAGAATTTGAATGTATGAGCATTGCCATCTTTTGTAAGACGATTGATTTCTTCGACAAGAGAAGTTTCTTTGCCGTTAATATCTGCTTTTATATTATCAAGTTTTAATTCTAGTGGTTTTGTTGTTATAGTTGCACCGGCGCCTATAACATTTTCACCAAATATTGCATTTAGAAAGTTACCGGTAGTTTGTTTTAGTTCTATTGTAGAATCCTTACCGGCAACTGTGGATTCAATTGTAAATTTATCGCTTAGTGAAGAATATGATAGCTTAACACCTGCATCGCTTGAATTAACAGCACTTATAATATCATTTAAACTATTCTCTTTTGAGAATGAAAATTCTTTACCATTAATTGAGAATTTAAAAGTATCACCTTGTAGTTTATCTGCTAAGCTTGTATTTTTTAGTGCAGTATTGAGATTTACTCTGTTAGAAGCACCGTTTTTTATACCCAAAGCTGCTGTATCACCATATATTTCAAAAGCACGACCATTATTAGCAGAAAAAGAGATTTTTCCATCAGAAGTTGTGTTTACTGTTATACCACCGCCAATATTTTGATTTATCTTTTTCTGTAAAAGATCTTTAAATTTCTCTGAATTACTATTTACATCTGCTAATTCATCTTTTGTTAGTGTTATTTTTTTGGTAACGCCATCTAGTTTAATATCAAGAGAGATTCCTTCTTTTAAACTATCAAAGTTTATGTTACCTTTAACCTCAGCGGAAACAGTTGATGAAGATTCTGCTTTTAAGTTTTGTGCTAATTGGTCAATTTTGTTTACGGTAACTTTGCCCGGATTTGCATTACCCGTAGTTGATACTTTTACAGCAGTACTGTTTGATTTCGCTACAATATTTCTAAAAAAGCTTTGGGAAAGCATGTTTGTTTTGGAACCACTGTTAAAACTGAAAAAGTTATTTTGAAATGTTTTAAGAGAAGCAGCAATATCTCTGTATAAATCCCTTTTATATGAAAGTACTGCTTTATCGGCTTTTGCACGATTAAGTTTTGTTTGTGTACCATATAGCATTTTTTGAACCATTTCTTCTGTGTTCATACCGGATGCTATACCCGCAAAGCCGTGACTTGTATGTGATAGTGAATTAATAGCCATAATTTTTTACCCCCTAATATATTAGTTTTCTATAAAATACATATCGACATTATTTTTTAAATATTTAGCCTTTTCCAAAAGTATTACTATAATTCGTATTTATTTTTATATTGTCAAAATATTTTGATATTTTTGGTGTATATTGATTTTTTTCTATTTGTTTTTTACTAGTTTCATAAGTTCTTGTAAAATAATTACTTATGTCAATATTTTTTAGCTGAATTCTTCGCATAATATCAAAAATATTCAGACATTGTTTGTGAATTTCTTCTTCATAATTGTTTTTAAATGATGTATTTTGAGTGGTATTTGAAAATAAATCTTTATTAATATTATACTTAATATTAATACTATGGATTTGTGCGGAAATTATATCAATGTTGTTGGCGATTTTATTTCGATTATCCATTGATTTTATTATTTGGTCAACACTTTCATCACTATCGTCGTTACTGTTAAGTATAATATTATCTGTTTCCAATTCATATTGTAAAAAATAATCTCTTTTTTGTTCAAGAAGATTTAAGAGTTCGATATATTGTTTTGTCATTATTTTTCACCCTTTTTTTTAATATGAAGATTTTTGGCAATTTGATTTATTATTGATTTATCGGTTTTTTGTATAGCTTTTTTATTTTGCTCAACCGTTTCACACAATTCGCTTCTCAAAATAGGAATAGATTTTGGTGCGTTTATTCCAAGTTTTACTGTATTTTCGTGAATTTCAAGTACCGTTATTTCTATATTGTTGTTTATCAGGATTTTTTCTTCTGCCTTACGTGACAATAGTAACATTATTCTTCCTCCTTTTGTACAAAGAGGGGTGTTTTTATTTTATAATCATCATCAACAATAATTTGTGCGGCAACATGTGTTTCTTTATTTATAATAATAGGTGACTTTAAGTTTGTTGTAGCATTACTTATTGTATCGGTAATAACCAAAATTGTACGTATAACAGTATTTTTGTCAGTTAATCCCATTGTATTAATAAAATGGTTTGGTATAGTAGGATTATAGTCAGAAAATACAGTAAAAGGATCAATTAACAAGAAACAAATATCTTTATTTGTTGTAGACTGTAACCATAAAATATCATTGTTTATTTCATCGTTTATTAAAACAGTATATTTTTTATTGTCCTCAAAACCCAATATAGGCTCAATAAAGTCTATAAGTTCTTCTTCTGATATTTCAATGTTACCAAAATCACGAGTCTCTATATTCATATATAAAATATCCTTTTCATAATGTTTTATTTTGTTTCAACAGTATTAAAATGTATTTCGGGATACTGTATGATTTGATTACTGAATTCTCCCGGAATATATGTAAATTCAGTGGTTGCCGGAGTATAGTTAATAAATTCAAACTCTTTTCTTTGGTATTCAATATCTCTTGTTGGAGGGTCAAACCACCAATCGATTTCTGCGGTGCCACTAACTTCCAATGAATACTGTTTATTAATAGGAAGATATGAATAGTAAGTGTCGGGTATATTGGTTTTTTGATGGATTTTTGCTAATGAATTTCCAATCTCAACATATCTGGAAATAGATTCTTGTGCAGCTTGTTTACCGAGTTCGGCAGCCTCTTTTGCAAATTGTTCATTGTTTTTGAGTCCTATACTTGAACGGAATTCTGTTGAATCTTGTCTGTATTTTAAATCTTCAAGCTCCATATTATAGTTTCCTATACGGGCTTTCCATTCGTATGAACCTTTGTCAATAGTGTATTCGAGTTTTGCCGGTTTTGTATCAATTTGAAATTTGGTAGGGACAGTTTGTATTTGAACCTGTAACATATCTTCACCTTCTTTTATTTCATTTGTATAGAAAGCTTAAAAGTGCTGCCGTTAATTGCTTATCTTAAAAAGTCAAATATTGATGGCGGAATTAATTTGCTTCCCATTTGAAGTGTAACCATCCATGACATTTCACGTGTTTTATTGTGTATGATTTCTTCAGAGATATCAATGCCTTCAAGTAGGTTTTGTGTTTCTTTAAAAGTAATATTTTGATCTTCGTTCATTTTTAGGTTATCTTCAATATATGTTGAGCGTACACCTATATCTGTAATTTGCGTTAAGATGTTATTACTTAACTTATCAAAATGGTCAAGATATGATTGCATTTCAGTTATATTATTATCTTTTGTAGCCTTAATTAATTCGTCCATAGCGGAAATAAGATTCATTGGTTTGCCTGTTTGTGGATCCTTACCAAATCCAAATGCGTCAAGTCCGCTGGTTGATAGTTTAAATGCTGTTGTTTTATCAAGTTCTACGTTATTTCTGCTGCCTGTCATGTTAAATCCTATACCGATATCAATATATATATCTTTATTGTATTTAAGTTCTTCCATTCGTCCGTCTTTATTAGGTCCCATTAACGCACCTGTATTAGGATCAACAACAATTTCATCCACAGGATAGCCATTAAATTCAATTCCGTTTGCTGTTCTTTTGAAAGGTGGTTCATCAAGTTTGCCGCTATTGGCAAATACGTATTTATCACCAAATTTAGTATTTGCCAATTGTATAATTTCATCTTGAATACTTTGAAATTCTTGTGCTATGATATCACGTTGTTCATCAGATAATGTTCCGTTTACGCCTTGAATAATACGCGAAGTAACTTCTTTTATGTAGTTATTTGCAGTTATGAGAGAGTTTTCAGCAGTACTGATTTCTCCTTGTGCATTTTTCATATTTGTGTTCCATTGTTCATTGCGATATATTTGTTCTCTTATTTGAAAAGCACGTGAAGTTTCTGCTGTGTTTTCTGAAACTCTTGAATATTTTTTTTGTGATGACAGCTTCATATTTGAAAGATATAAATCGCTATAGTTTTTATTCATTCGCTTTAAATAGTTACGAGATAGACTGTTTTGTGTAATACGCATATTTTTTTGCCTCCATATATTAAATCAATATATTATTTTTATAGAATATAATAGTTTTTATTATCTACCAACTATACCGGTACGATTGATAAGTGTATCTAGTGCTTCGTCAAGAACGGTCATCATACGGCTCATTGCACTATATACTTTTTGATAAGCCATCATATCAGCACCTTCTTCGTCCATGCTGACACCGGAAATTTCTGCAATAGAGTCAAGTACAGTATTACCGACAGCTTCACTTGCCCTCATTCTGCCTGCATGGAATGTAATATCTTCACCAAGTGTAGATACATAGTTCTTCACAAAGTCTTCAAATGTTCCCTCATATTCAGAACCAAAATCGCCGAAGGAATGTGGATTTTTAAAGTGATTTAGCATTGCTTGATAGTAAGTGTTGTCATATTTACCGTCTTCGCTGTTTTTAATAACAATGTATTCAGGGTTTTTGTCCCAGTCATCATTTATTTGAATATTTCCCGCGTTAATACCTGTTATATTACCGCTATTGGTTGTGAAAAGTGGTTTAAATTTACCTGGGATTGGTTTACCGTCATTGTCAAATTCCGGAATAGTATTATTAAATATATCTGCAAAGCGTGAAGCGAATATATCCATTTGGTGTTGATAGTATGGTATACCTCTTTCAGGGTTTTCTGTTCCAAAAGCTTCCGGTCCTTTACCGTTTAACATATTGACAGATGCCAAAAGTGAACCTGTGCGTGTGTCAATATTAGCTCCTGTATCACGCCATTTAACATGTGTTGTGTTATTGGTTGGGTCTTCTGAATATGATAGTTGCTGAGCTTTGCTCTTACCTGTTGAATCAACTTCAATAGCTGTTCTGCCACCAAACTTTACTTCTACGATATTTCCCGGTTTTGTGATTACTTCAATATCGCCATATTGAGATAATTGGTCAAGCAGTAGATTTCTTTCGTCTAAAAGTTCACTTGGACCATAATAATTATCTTTTACACCATTCGCCACAAAAACATCTTTTGATATGCTTTCGTTTAGTCCTGCGATTTTTTGAAGAATTGTATTTACAGAATCAACTGAAATTTTTAAATCTTCACGCTGTTGGGAAACAATATTATCAAGTTTTTTGTCAAATTGTTGCAAAACATTTGTTAAGCTTTTTGCAGCTGTACGAACAATATTTGCATTTGTTGAGTTTGTTAGTCCGTGTAGTGTTGATATTGATTCATACATTTTTTCAAGTGCTGTTTTCAGTCCATCTGAGCCATATTCATCAAGAGAAGTTTCTATATCTGTTAAAATATTAGTACTTTTACTGTAAAATCCAATATCTGAATTTTCTTGACGGAAACGTTTATCAAGGTATGGATCACGAACTTGTGCTATACCACTGATTCTTGCACCTTGTCCGGCAAGGTTTGCAGGTGACTCTTTAAAACGTGACGGCATACCGTTATAGTGAAGTGATACTTGGTCGGCCCTTTGTCTTGTATATCCTGTAACGCCGATATTTGTTATGTTATGGCTTATTATATCAAGAGCTTTTTGATTTATTTGCATACCTCTTTTTGCAGTTTCAAAACCCATAAAGGTTGGTCTTATTGCCATTGATTTTATCTCCTTTGTATTGAAATTCTATTAATCTATATATTAAAGTTTATCATATTATTTTACATTATAGCCTTTTTTGGCATTAAGAATATTCATAGCTTCTTTTGGTTTGCTATTAGGATAGTTTGGTGTGGTTTCGTGCAAATATGTTTCGGGAGCTATTCCCATTAATCGCAAATTGCTGTCAGCTATACGCATAGAGCGTGTGTTTAAGTATTGAATTTGACTGATAGTTTTTTCTGCCTTACTGAATATTTGTTTTAGCTTTGCTTTGTTTTTTTCATCGGCATCTTCGATTATTTGCGAAAAATTGTAGTTTGAAAGACCTGCTTCTGCTTGCAGAACTTCTCGTTTTTTTTCAAGGTTTTCTATTTGCATAGCGTTTGCCTGTGATATATTCATGGCTTTGTTCAGTTGCTCCATATCGTTTGAATATATTGCGTCTAATTTTTGTTCTTCGGCATTTAGCATACTTGTAAGTGCTGATAAGTATGTGTCAAAAAAATCATATAATTCTTGTTTGTTTATATTCATAAAATCTTTTTCTCCGTTATTTTAAATAGGATTTTATTATAATAAAGCAGACAAAAGAGCATCTGCAAGTTCACCTGTGCCTATAAAATACTTACCTTCTGCAACAGCTTTTTTTATTTCGTTGATTTTTTGTGTGTGACTTGCCTCTATATTGCTTGCTGTATTACCTGCAAGTCGGTTTATTTCGGCTTTTTTACTGCTTTCGTTACTTATTTCTATTTTGTCTTCTGTTCTATTTGTTTGCAAAGTTGATATTTTTTGGACTTTTGGTATTGGTGAAAATTTATTAGTTGATTTATATGCGGATACTGCATTGTTAAATTCTATTTTCATATTCTCACACTCCTTTTTAAATATATTTAATTTTGATCGTAAGTACATTAATCATAAATTTTATATTCCACAAATACTATATCGACAGAAACTATATTTTATTTATAGATAATAACGGAAATTTTTAATTTAAGTATAATAAAATATTTGGTTTCATAAAATATACAGTCAGAAGAAAAAAGGAGGTAAAAATAATTGAGATGTAGAATAAAATTTGT
>JAHHTR010000042.1 GCA_020024515.1 Angelakisella sp. | reverse complement strand
CCCATAACAGCCGTACAATCGTCATTTTTAGCAATTTTTTCTTCTACATCAAAAAGGGATTTTTCAATTTCACTTATAATATTTTCTGGATTTTGTTCTATAAGCCCACCTGCAACTGCTCTTTTTTGAAGCTTTTGTGCATACATAAGTGCCGGAAAACTTTTTGGCACAGCGTCAAGAGTTTCGCTCACTGTTTTCTGCCCTTTTTCCTCTTTTTTAATTTCTTCCCACTTTGTCAAAACGCCTTCAACAGTTTTGTTTTCATATCCTGCAAATATATGAGGGTGACGCAACACAAGTTTTTGGGCTATCCCGTCAACAACATCTTCAAAATCAAAAGTGTTTTCTTCTTTCTCAAATTGAGAATGTAACAAAATCTGCAATAAAACATCTCCAAGTTCTTCCTGCATAAGTGTTTTATCGTCAAGGTCAATAGCTTCAATTGCTTCGTATGTTTCTTCTATAAAGTTTTTACGGATACTTTTATGTGTCTGCACTTTATCCCACGGACAGCCATTATCTTTATCCCTAAGCATTTCAACTATCTTTAAAAGGTCATTTATATCGTATCTGTCTTTTATTTCAAAATTCATATCGTTTCTCCTATCATATTCATAATAATATGATACTATTTTCGATACTATATATCAACAAAAAAACCTGTTAATATGGTTATTAAAAAGTACCCTAGACAAAATAATATGCCAGAAAAAGCAACAGTTAAAAAATCAGGAAGTGCATATAATAAATTCTGCATAATATACATAACTGCTGTTACAGCAACAACTGACGCTGACAACGGCACAAAAAATATTTTTATAAAATTAAAATTTATACCTGCTTTTTTTATTTTAACTAAACTTAATATAAATATTATTGTATAAAAAATACAATTTGATACAGCAAATGCTCTTATATTTATTTCTGGTATACCACTTAGAAAAAGGCTTATTGCACATTTAATCACCGAGGCTATCAGAAGTATTCTAAATACCTCTTTGCTTTTATCCCAAGCGTATAAAATATTATTAAATGCAAAAATAAATGATGCCAGAACCCCAAAGGGTATTATTATCCCAAGAAGTGCAGAAGATATATTGGTTTGACTTTCCGTTGTAGAAAACAAAAAAGACAATATTTCCTTTCTATAAAAAAATGCATATGTGCACATAGGAACACTTATTCCACTTGTAACAATAAATAATTTATTTGCTGATTTTTGCAGCTGACTTTTATTTTCTGTCACTGTCGCCTTTGTAATAAGTGGCAGACAAGCCACACCAACAGAAGATAAAGCTGCCGGTACAAGATTAAATATTGTAAGCACCATACCTTGATATATTCCAAAAAGGTATATAGATATTTCTCCGGCTCCTTTAAAAGAACCTCCTTTATAGCTTTGCATTACAACATCATATGGAAGTTTTTTAATTATCGGCAAACATACAGCAGTGTCAAAGAAATTTACAAGAGAAACCAATAATGCTGATACTGATATAGGCACTGACATTTTAAGCAATTTACGACCTGATATGCATTTTGTTTTTGAAAATCTGTTATTTTTTATATAAGTGTAGTATAATAATGTAGTATGATAAATTTCATATATAAATTTTGTGCAAATTAGGAGATGAGAAAATATGGACACGGACGGTAATAGTGGTAAGCATAAAGTACGAGAGAAAAATTTAATATTATTTTTGTGTACATATTTTTGTATAATTTGTATAAATAGATAGAACTATTAATTCTGATAATTTTATCCACTTTGATAAAAATAATTTAGTACACAAAAATTATTTTTATGGAAATGAGGTACAAAAATGGAAGAATTCAAAATTTTACCGCATAGCACTATCTATGCCTTAATTGAAAAAAAGAAATTCTCTACACTGAAAGATATATTGGTGGTAATGCAAGAGGCCGATATAGCAGACCTTTTTGATAGTCTGCCTGATAAAACAGTAGTTCCACTGTTGTTTAGATTGCTACCAAAAGAAATGGCGGCTATGACATTTGTAGAAATGGAGGCAGATAATCAAAGTTTACTTATAGACGGTTTCTCTGATAATGAACTGAAACAGGTTGTTGATGAACTGTATATTGATGATGCTGTTGATATAGTTGAAGAAATGCCTGCAAATGTTGTTGGACGTATATTAAAACAAGCTGATCCGGAGAAACGTAAGATGATTAATGACATCTTGAAGTATCCTGACGATACAGCAGGCAGCATAATGACAACCGAGTTGCTTGATTTGCGTCCGCAAATGACAGTTGATGATGCTTTTAAAGTAATTCGCAGTGTAGGTATCAAAAAAGAAACAGTAAATACATGTTATGTTACAGACAAAAATAAATATTTGGTTGGTGTAACCACTATTTTTGATTTAATTATAGCAGAACCTACTCAGCTAATAGAAGAAATAATGGAACACAATGTAATCTCAGTAAATACACTTGAAGACCGAGAAGACGTTGCTAATGATATGGCAAAGTATAACTTTTCATCAATGCCTGTTGTTGATGCTGAAAACAGACTTGTTGGTATTATCACAGTCGATGATGCCCTAGATGTATTGCAAGAAGAAGTTACAGATGATATTGAAATAATGGCGGCTGTAACACCCAGCACAAAGCCATACTTAAAAACATCGGTTTTTGAAATATACAAGAGTCGTATTCCATGGCTGCTTCTGCTTATGGTATCAGCTACATTTACAGGTATGATTATTTCCGGCTTTGAATCGGCACTTGCCTCTTATGTAGTACTTACTTCATTTATTCCTATGCTTATGGATACTGGCGGTAATTCAGGTAGTCAGGCTTCAGTAACAATTATACGTGGACTTTCCATTGACGAAATAGAGTTTAAAGACATTTTCCGTATCCTTTGGAAAGAAATAAGAGTTTCTTTGCTTTGCGGTGCAACTCTTTCTGTTGTTACCTTTGCAAAATTAATGTTATTTGACAGAGTTGGCTTAACAGTATCTGTTGTTGTGTGTACAACACTGTTCCTAACAGTATTTATTGCAAAAGTAGTCGGTTGTTCTCTACCTCTTTTGGCAAAGAAAATCGGATTTGACCCTGCTGTTATGGCAAGTCCTTTTATAACAACTATTGTTGATGCTGTATCTTTGCTGGTTTATTTCTCAATTGCAAGACTTCTGTTGAATATATAATAAAGATATAAGATTATGCCACTTTTTTTGAAAAAAGAAAGTGGTTTTATCAACTGACCAATAATTTATGAAATAAAAGGAGGGTAAATTTTGACAAATTTTTTGGTTAAAAAATTCGTTAAAAATTATGAAGATGTAAAAAATGTATATGTTAGACAAGCTTATGGTAATTTGGCAAGTATAATTGCCATTATTATTAATTTTTTATTATTTGTTGCAAAATTTATAGTTGGAACATTTGCAAATAGTGTGTCAATCGTTGCCGATAGTGTAAATAATCTATCGGATATGGGTTCAGCTGTTATATCCGCAATAAGTTTTAAACTTGCACTAAAACCTGCAGATAAAGAACATCCCTATGGACATGCACGTATAGAGTATTTATCGGCACTGGCTGTCGGTATAATTATTATTTTATTGGGTTTTGAACTTGGCAAAAGTTCAATAAAAGCAATATTTTATCCGATAAAAACAACTTTTTCACTAACTACTGTTATTATTCTTGTTATGTCTGTATTGGCAAAACTATGGTTGAGCCTTTTTAATAAAAAACTTGGTAAAAAAATAGAAAGCGAACTTATGTTGGCAACAGCTGCGGATAGTTTATCAGACGTATTGTCCACAACCGCTGTACTTGTATCTACTGTTTTGTCTCTATTTTTGCCCTTTTCTCTTGATGGAATTATGGGTACAATAGTTTCAATATTGATACTTGTTTCAGGTATTGGTATTATAAAAGATACTATAAATAAATTATTGGGTGATGCTCCCAGTAAAGAGCTTGTGGATAAGATAACCGACTTTGTAATGTCTTATGATGGCATAATAGGTGTGCATGATTTAATGATACACGATTATGGTCCGGGAAGATGTTTTGTGTCATTGCACGCAGAAGTATCCTCAAAAGTCAATGTTATAGAAAGTCATGATTTAATAGACGATATAGAGCGGGATATTAAAGAAAAGGAAAATATATTTTTAGTGTTACATATGGATCCAATAGCAACCGAAAACAAAGAATTGCAACTGATGATAAAAGAAATTTCGGATTTTTTAAAGACAATAGACAAAAATCTGTCTTTACACGATTTTCGTGCAGTTGGAGGAGCTACCCATACAAATTTAGTTTTTGATGTCGTTATTCCGTATAGCTTGGAAATATCTGATTCTGAAATACTTGCAAAGATAAATGCTTTTGTGGAAGAAACCTACGAAGATGCCTATGCTGTTGTAACCTTTGACCATTCTTTTTCTTGATAAAATAAATGTTTTTTGAAAGCTCAAAATAAAAAAATAAGGAGAAAAAATGATACCTGAAAAAATAGATAAATTATTATTAAAGACACAAAAGCCCGCTCGTTATTCGGGTGGCGAAATGGGTTCTGTAATAAAAAACAAAGAAGACGTGGATTTGCGTTTTGCTTTTTGTTTTCCCGACCTTTACCATGTAGGTATGTCACATTTAGGGTTAAAGATACTGTATTCTGTTCTCAATAATCGTCCTAATTACTGGTGTGAGCGTGTTTTTGCACCTGACAGTGACTTTGAAGAACTGATGAAAAGCGAAAATATTCCGCTTTATGCTTTGGAAAGCTTTGATCCAATAAGTGAATTTAACTTTGTAGGATTTACAATACAGTATGAAATGTGCTACACAACCATTTTAAAAATGCTTGACCTTGGCAATATCCCTTTAAGAAGTGCAGACCGTGGCGATGATTGGGACTATCCGATAGTAGTCGGCGGTGGGCCTTGCGTATGTAATCCCGAACCTATTGCGGACTTTTTTGATATTTTTTCACTTGGCGAGGGTGAAGAAGCTTTGCCTGAACTTTGTGAACTGTATTTGCATTGTCGCAAAGAGGGTGTCAATAAACGAGAATTTCTAAAACGTGCATCAAAACTAGACGGCTTTTATGTACCATCACTGTATACAGTTGACTATAATAATGACGGAACAGTAAAAAGTATTAACAGTATTGATGATGCACCTGCTACAATTACAAAGAGAATAATTAAAAATTTTGACAAGGTAAAATATCCAAAAGGCTTTGTTGTGCCATTTACAGATATTGTTCACGATAGAGCAATGGTAGAAGTACTGCGTGGTTGTATACGTGGCTGTCGTTTTTGCCAAGCAGGATATATATATCGTCCATTCAGAGAAAAGAAAGCCGATACAGTCAACAGTCAAGCAAAAGATTTATGCAGTAATACAGGTTATGATGAAGTGTCATTATTGTCACTAAGTACAAGTGACCATAGCGAACTATATGATATAATGAAAAAGATGTCTCCATGGACAGAAGAAAAGAAGATAAGTATTGCTCTACCTAGCTTGCGTGTGGATAATTTCTCCGATGAAATGCTTGAAATGGTACAAAAGGTACGTAAAACAGGACTTACATTTGCCCCCGAGGCAGGCAGTCAACGTTTGCGTGATGCAATAAATAAAAACGTTACCGAAGATGAACTAATGCGTACTTGTGAAATAGCTTTCCGTGGTGGTATAACTACTGTTAAACTGTACTTTATGATGGGACTTCCAACAGAGACACTTGAAGATATAGAGGAAATAAATAATCTTGCAAAAAAAGTTGTTGATTTATTCTATTCTATGCCTGACCGTCCAAAGGGCAGAGGTGTTGAAGTAAGTGTAAGTTGTTCTTGCTTTGTACCAAAACCATTTACACCATTTGAGTTTGAGCCACAGGACACATACGAACAATTCAGAGAAAAACAAATACATTTACGTGCAACCGTAAAGAGCAAAAAAGTAAAAGTTCACTATCATGATGCAATAACGTCAATAGTGGAGGCTATCCTTGCTCGTGGGGACCGTCGACTATGTAATGTTGTTGAAGAAGTATACAAAAACGGCGGAAATCTTGAAAGTTGGGAAGAACATTTTGACGCAAAACGTTGGATAGATGCCTGTGAAAAGTTTAATCTTGATTATAACTTCTACACAAGCCGTAGAAGAACTTATGACGAGATTTTGCCATGGGATCATATCAATTACGGTGTATCAAAACGCTTTTTGACAGAAGAAAATAAAAAAGCTTGGCAAAGTGTAACAAGTGAAAATTGCCGTCAAAAATGCTTTGGCTGTGGCGCAAATAAACTATTGGGAGGTGCATGCTTTGAGTATAAACATTAGAATTTTCTTTGAGAAAAAAGGCAGAGCAAAGTATATAAGTCACCTTGATATTACACGTTGTTTTTCTCGTGCAATACGCAGAACCGACATTCCTGTTTGGCATACAGAAGGCTTTAATCCACGTATATATATGACCTTCCCTTTGCCGCTTCCACTTGGATTTGAAGGTGAAAGAGAAACTTTTGATATAAGACTTATAGATGACACATATCCACTGGAAAAAGTAAAGGCAGAACTTAACAAAGTATTTCCGGAAGGGATAAAAGCTATCTCTGTACAAGCAATAGTTGATGATTTGACAACTATTGAAAAAGCAATATATACTATTACATTAAAAAGTAATGATATAGAAAAATTGGAAGAAGAAGTAAAAAGTTTTTCACAGAAAACAGATATAACTGTTGAGAAAAAAAGCAAAAAAGGAATAAAGACAGTTAATATTGCTCCCGATATCGCAGTAAAGGAAATTTGTGTGGAAAATAATTTGTTAAAAGTGAAAGTACATATGTCCGCAGGAATAAACTACAATATAAATCCTAATCTTTGGATAAATGCCTTTATGGCAGAATATGGCTATGATGATATTGTTTTAAATATTACAAGGAACTTTGTTTTGCGTGCTGACGGAACTGAATGGGAATAAAAATTAAATAGTAACTTAAAACTCTCTGTTAGAATATAATTTTTAACAGAGAGTTTGTTTTTTTGTTTAAAATTTAAAAATGTCGCACAAATCTTTATTTCAGCATAAGATACCATAAGAAAAATACTAAAAAAGGAGGTAATGTGATTGTGGCGGAAATAATAAAAAATACGGTTGCCGTTATTGGTGGCGACAGAAGATATATGTATGTCAGTGAAAATCTTGCAAAAATGGGGTATACAGTATATAGACTGTGTTCAATGGATAAAGATGAAATAGATGAAAATATAAATACAGGTACAATAGACAGTGTATTGCCTATTATAGAATATGTTTTGTTGCCACTGCCCATATCAAAAGACAGTGAATATTTATTTGCACCCTCTTTTCCGGAAAAAATTTCGCTTGAACAATGTTTTAGCTATATAAATACAAATTCAGTTGTTGTCGGCGGAAATATCACATCAAAAATAGGTTTAAAAGCTGCTGTTAATGAAATCGCTATCTATGATTTACTTCAAAATGAGGAGCTTGCAATAAAAAATGCTATTCCAACTGCGGAAGGAGCAGTTGAACTCGCCATTTCTTCAACAGACAGAACTATTTTTGGTGCAAATTGTTTAATAACAGGCTATGGAAGAATATCAAAAATACTTGCAAAGATATTAAAAACAATGGGCGCAAATGTTACGGTAACAAGCAGAAGAAGTGACCATAAAGCATGGATAGAAGTGGACGGATATAACTACTGCTATACAATGGATATTAAAAAGATAATAAGTAATATAGATATTGTTTTTAATACAGTACCTGATATTCTGTTTACAAAAAGCATAATAGAAAGAATGAAACCATCGGCACTTATTATAGATATGGCATCGGGCGACGGTGGTACTGATTTTTTGAGTGCTGATAACAATAACATTAGTGCAATACATGCACTGGCTCTTCCCGGAAAAGTAGCTCCGATAAGCTCTGCTTATTATATATCAGAAGTTGCAAATGCGTATTTTCAAAATCACAGAGGAGGTTGGGACTAATGAGTATACGTTTAGGATATGCACTTACAGGAAGTTTTTGTACATTAAAAAGTTCCGTTGAGCAATTAAAACTACTGACAAAAGCTTATGATATTTATCCTATTATGTCAGAGATAACATATAAAACAGATACACGTTTTGGTTTAGCACAGGATTTTATAAAAGAAATAGAAGATATTTGCGGAAAAAAAATAATGCACACAATTACAGATACCGAGCCGATAGGTCCTAAAAATATGTTGGATATTCTTGTTATATCCCCATGTACGGCAAACACAATGGGCAAAATAGCAAACGGTATATTTGATACATCGGTTACAATGGCAACAAAGGCACATTTGCGTAATGGAAAACCTGTACTTATTGCACCTGCGACAAATGACGGACTTGCAATCAGCGGAAAAAATATATCTAAATTAATGGTATATAAAAATATCTTTTTTGTGCCATTCAGTCAAGATGATCCTCAAAAAAAACCTACATCAACAATAGCTCATTTTGATTTATTACCAAAAGCTATCGAAATGGCACTGCAAAATAAACAAATTAATCCGTTGTTGCTTGAAAAATAAAATTAAATAATACTGTATAACTGAGTAAAACCGATAAGTTTTATTCAGTTTTTTTATATGTTTTTATAATGATTAATAGAAAATTAATTATTTAAATAGTATATATTTCTTGACGTAAGCCAATATATAGAGTAAAATTAACGGTGAGCTATCGCATAATTTTATACTATTATTATAGTAATTTTATATTAATTGTTGAGAATGTCAACGGAAACGGAGAAAATATGAAAATATCACCATCACTATTATCAGCTGATTTTGCTAATTTAGATGCTGAAATTAAAGATATAGAGCGTTCCGGAGCAGAAATGTTGCACCTTGATGTAATGGACGGTCATTTTGTACCAAACATTTCATTCGGTATGCCCGTTATCGAGGTATTGCGTAAAAAAACAGATATGTTTTTTGATGTTCATATAATGATAAGTGAACCACAAAAATATATAGATGATTTGGTAAAATGCGGTTCCGATTTAATAACTTTTCACTTGGAAGCAAACGGAGATCCAAAAGAAACAATAAAAATGATAAAAGAAAAAGGAGTTAAGGCAGGCATATCAATAAAACCAAAAACTTCGGTTTCAGATATATTGCCATTTATTAATGATGTGGATTTGATACTTGTAATGACAGTAGAACCGGGATTTGGTGGACAAAGTTTTATGTCGGATATGATGCCAAAAGTAAAAGCTTTACGTGAGGCTGTTAAAAATATGGAAAATCCTCCAATTATACAAGTAGATGGCGGAGTATCGCAAGCAACTATTGCCGAATGTGCAAAAAACGGTGCTGATTGTTTTGTTGCAGGTTCAGCTGTTTTCAAGGCAAAAGACAGAAAAAGTGAGGTAGAGTGTCTGCGAAAACTTGCAGAGGAGGCAGTATAAAATTGAGAATTAAACCATTTTCTTTTAATATACGTGGTGTTAATATGGCACAATTAAAAGAGGATACTCTTCTTAATAAAACCACACTAATGCTTTCAAATGTTGATTTTAAAAAAATTCCCAATGCCAAAATATATAACAATATTGATGAAATATCAGACAAAGAAATACTTAAAAGAGCGGAAGAAGCCAAAATTTTTGATGAACGTGATGAATATTTGTTGTCAGAAAAACTTAATGCGTGTATAGGGAAAAAAAATATTATTCTACTGATAGACGCAATAGACGATGAGCCTTATATAACAAGTCAAATGTGTACTATTGTGCATTATAAGGAAAAACTCATAAAAGGTATAGAGCTTGCATTAAAGGCAACAGGTGCTCAGAAATGTATAATAGAAACATACTTAAAAAATTCATCTAATGAAGTTAAAAAAATTTTCCCTCGCAAAATATCAAAATATCCTATTCTTGCCCTAAACACAAAATATCCCGCAGATATAAGAATGAAGAAGTTGTGGTATGATTACCGTGATAACAGGTACATCTATATAGGTGCTTGTTCGCTTGTTCACCTTGCAAGAGCTGTTTATCAAGGCATAGAACATAAAACAACAATCATCACAGTTGCGGGAAATGCCGTAAAACACCCACAAAATATTGAGGCTGAAATAGGGTTACCTGTTTCTGATTTACTTGAAAGAACAGGGTTCAGTGTAAAACCAACACGCATAATACTTGGAGGCAGTTTGACAGGTGAAGCAATACGTGATATAGATTCGCAAAAAATAAAAATTTCCACACAGGGTATACTTGCTATACACGAAAAAGAAATACACAAAGATTATGGCTGTATTCGTTGTGGAAAATGTATTGATGTTTGTCCTTCAAGGCTCAATCCAATGCAGTTATATAAAAATATAATTTCAAGAGATGATGAGACAAACAGAGAAATAGATAAGTTAGACAGTAAAATGTGCGTAAGTTGTATGTGTTGTAGTTATGTTTGCCCGTCAAAAATAAATATAGCAGAGACAATTTTACTATATAATAGGAGGAACAGATTTAAAAATGAAGTTTGAAATACATTCTGCCCCCCATATTAGAAGTAGTAACAGTAATATAAAAATGTTGCTTGATGTTATAGTAATGCTATTTATATTGTATGCAGTATCCGTATACTATTATGGTATAAAAACTATTTATATTTTGCTCGTATCAGTTGCCAGTGGAGTAGCGACACATATAGTAACATCACTACTGCTAAATAAAAAAGTTAATCCCAGAGATTACTCATCGATAGTAACCTCTATGATAATCGGCTTATTAATGCCGATAGATATTCCTTTTCACATCATTGTTTTAGCAAATATTTTTGCAATTTTTGTTGCAAAATATCCTTTTGGTGGAACAGGCCAAAATGTTTTTAATCCTGCCGCATGCGGACTTGCAATGGTTATAATAACATTTTCAACAGAAATATTTCAGTACAGAGATCCGTTCACCTACTACAATATACAACAAACTAATGTTATACACAAAAGTTTAGCTTATAATATGTCTGTCGGTGGTATTCCGCAAAATACCATAAGTGATATTCTAATAGGAAATGTTCCATCAGCGATCGGTGTAAGCCATATATATTTACTGATTGCATGTATGCTGTATCTTATAGTAAGAAAAGATATTCGTATAAGACAAATTTTCTTTACTTTATTATCTCTTTCTATTTTTGCATACTTTTTTCCACGTACAAATGCCACAGGCTTAAAATCTGTATTTTACGAAGTTTGTGCTATGCCAACAATATTTTTTATGACATTTTTACTTACAGATCCTGTAACAACACCTGTAAGAGGCACAGCAATGGATATATATGCCGTACTGTCAGGTATAGTTATAATGCTATTTCGTCATTTCAGCGTATTTGAAATCAGTGAACCATTTGCAATTTTGGTTTTGAATTTTATGGTGCCATGTATAGATAGCGTAGTAGAAAACATACATACAAAACGAAGGAGGCGTAGTTTTGCAAAACGACAAAATCAACGACAAAGAGACTTCATTAAAAATAACTGATGTGGAAACACATATTACACATAAAGAAAAAGACTTTAATATAAAACATAGAAAAGCAAAAGTTGATAAAAAATTTGCAAAAATGATGAAGAACTGGGAAGGTATGTCTATGTCCACACTTTTTATGCTTCCCTTCTTAATAATGACATCACTAAATGTAAAAACAGCATTGGTATTAATTGTAATTTTATCCGTCATAATGATACCTGTTGCAATGTTAAGATTTGTGCTTTCCGAAAAAATGAATATTCCGGAATGGGCAACTGCCGCATTTTGCGTAGTTGTATCAATGGGTATAATCACCCTACTTGCCATTGTACTGCGTGCATATTTCCCTGACGTAAGCGGTACAGTAGGAAAATATTTATATTTATTGTCTGCGTATCCGTTAATATATTCTGTATTTGAAAAAAAATCTCTGCTAAAAATATCCATAGTTACAATGAGATGTTTGAGAAATCTTGTATACTTTGCTGTTCTTATGCTAATAACATCTGCAATAAGAGAAATATTCGGTAATAACCAAATATTTAATTACAAAATTCCAATCAGTATAAAAGTATCAAGTATTACATTACCCTTTTTCGGTTTTATGTTGGTTGCATTTATCATTGCATTTATATCAAGATTTGTAACATATAGATTAAAGAAGAGAATGACAGTAGTTATAGATGAGGAGAGTGCATAATGTATAGTGTGTTTACATATCTATTTTTAATAATAGGTGCTGCTATTTCTCAAAATATTGTTCTTGCAAAAGGTGTTTATGTAAAGTTTCCGATCAGTGAAGTCAATACAGTTAAAAAAGTACATATAACCGGTGCTCTGTCTGTAATTATTTCTTTTATAGCAAGTATTTCTGCATGGCTGTCTGTAATTATGAATAACAGGGTATTTCATCTTTCAACTTGGACTTTACCGGCATTCAGTGTAATGCTGTACAGTGTGATTATGATACTGCTTTTGGGCATTTATCATGGCTTTATAGTGCCTATATATCAAAAAAGACGAAAGAAAAAAGCACAAAAAATAAGTCCGAGTATTGTTTTTGGATTTTTGCCAATAGCCATAATAATAACTATCTCTGCTGAACGTATGCTGATACTTGATTCCATTTGTTATGGTTTGGGTAGTGGTTTGGGTGTTTGGCTTTTGATGATACTGAATTATTTTATGCAAAAAAGATTGAAAGAATCAACAATACCAGCACATTATTTGGGTACACCTATTACAATACTAACTTTTGGCATTGTTTCAATGGCACTTTTAGGACTTTTGGGACATGGTATAACGTTATAATTAATAATAACTTTTGAGTTTAGAAAGGAACATTAATTTTGCAAAATAGAAAAGTTAAAAGAGACACGTATAATTGGAGCGGACAAAAAAAGATTATTATGAAACGTCGTATAATATGGAGTGTAGTATTGATAGGCGTAGCGGTTATCGGTTGGTTCTCATTTGATCCAACATTTAAATATGTATCAAAATTTATCCCCAGAACCACTCAAAGCCAAGAACAAAATACATCTTCCACACTTCCATCATCTTCTGATGTAAGTATTTCCGGAACATCAGCTCCAAAAGTCGAAGAAAGCACAAATATAAAATTTACAGGAAAATCTGTTTTTATAGATCATAATGTAATGCTTGATGAAAATTTATTGATTTCAACACTTAACACACTAAAACAACAGGGCACAAAACAAGTTGTTTTTGATATTAAGAATGTTGATGGCAGAGTTATGTATAATTCTAAGCTTGACGTTGTTATTAATAATCTTACACTTAATGAAACAACTTATGATCTGAAAAAATGCGTGGATATTATAAAAGCACAGGGACTTATTCCTGTTGGACGTATTTTTGCTTTTAAAGACAAAACTGCACCTGCTTCTATGAATGATGCCGCAGTAAAATATATGAACAGTGAAATTAACTGGATAGACAATTCAAAAGATTTAGGTGGAAAGACTTGGCTAAATCCAAATTCTGCACGTGCCAGAGATTATATTATACAAATAACAGATGATGTATCCAAATACTTGGATATTATTTTGCTTGACGGAGTACAGTTCCCAACAGGCATATCATTAGAAAAGGCAACCTACGGTGCACAAGGCGAAGTAATAAATAAAACAGATGTTATTAATGACTTTTTAAATATTGTAATAGATGGTAAAAAAGAAAAAAATGTGACAATTATACCGATAATCTCAGGATATGGTATCTTTGATACAAAGGGTTCTATGTATGGAATGGAGATAGATAAACTACTGAATAATATAGAAAATGTAGTTTTTGATATTCGCCCACACATTTTCGGCAGAGGACTGGTTACTGAAAAAATAGCACTACCTCAACCATCAGCACAACCTTATCAAACACTCAGTCTTGTTTTGAAAAAAACAAAAGATTTTAATTGTCAAAATAAAATATATACTCTACAAGAACACAGCAGTATAATTGATGGAGAAGAAATTATTTTTGATGAAGTTAAAATAAAGGAACAAAAACAAGCTTTTGAAGAAAATGATTGTAAAAATATACTTTACTTTAATGTTATTTAATATCAATTATTTGTGATTTTTAAAAAACAAGAGGGTATTTAAAAAATTTTTGGAGGAAAAAAAGTTGAATTTATTAGTAACATTTTTTAATAAACCACTTTTACTGGGTGCTTTTATTGTAATACCATTTATACTCTTTTTATTAAATTTAATTTTAAAAAACGGATTTAAAGCATCAGCAAAAGATTCTATTACAACAGCTTTTTGTATTTATTTAATGTATATACTTACAAACAATTTCGGTAGTTTATTATCGGAATTCGGAAAAGTTATAGCATTAAAGCTTGAACTAACCAGCAGCTACACCGATATATCACAATCAGTTGCAATGACAGTTTCACAAACATCACAGAGTGGTTTTTATATTTTGCCTTTTGCCATACTTCTTAATTTAATATTACTTCTTTGCGGTTGCATAAGAACATTTAATTTGGATTTTTGGAGTATATGGATAGCTTCTTTTGCGGGAGGTATGGCAGAAATAATCACAGGAAAATTATCTTATGGTTTAATAGTAACAGGTGCAGTTGTAATCGTTACGCTTGTTATCAGTGATTCTATGTATTCAGATGTTGAAAAATATTGTAATTTACCATCAATAACTTTTTCAAATAATGTTGCTGTCAGTTTTGCACCTATTGGCGGTATCATAAGCAAAATATTCTCATTTTTACCCAAAGTACTGCAAAAAGATATAACATTGGGATATATCAATAAAAAAATAGGATATTGGGGCAAACCTACTTTTCTTTCAACAATAGTTGTTTTTATTACATTGCTTATTTGTAGCGGTGATTTTATAACTTCTATCCAAATGGCAATTACTATGGGTGCTTATATATTTATATTGCCAAGAATAATGATATTTTTAAGTGACAGCTTAAAAGCTTTTTCACAAGGATTAAAGACATTTTCATCTGAAAAATTTGGACTTATAGGAAATATTAATCTTGCCCTACCTATATATTGCGGTTTAGGTAATCCTGCTGCACTTGTTTTGTCAGTAATCTGTGTTCCTATTGTTTTGGTTTTTGTCAAAATATTTAATTTTACTACATATATTCCATTTGAAAACTTTATGTATTTGCCATATATAATGCTTATTTTAGTTCTTATTTGTCGTGGTGGAATAATTAAAACAATAATCTCAGCGATAATTTCGTACTTCACACTTACATTTGTATCGCAATCAATGGCAGGTGTGGTAACAAAAAAACTTGAAATAATAAATCCTGAACTGTATGCGAATAAAGGTGCGTTTACTACTTTTTATGGTGTCACACCATTTTCATATATCACTAATCATTTAATAACATTTGGTATAACAGGTTTGGCAATAATAATAGTAATCACTATATTACTTCTTATATGGAACTACAATCGTTTAACAGGTTATGTAAAAAAATATATCAAAAAGACAAATGAGTTGCGTCCAAGCAATATTGATAAAATTGAAGAAGAAAAAGAAAACAAAAAACTTGAACTTAAAAGAGCTGTTGAAGAAAAGATAATTGAAAAAACTAAAAAACAAGCGGAAAAGCATCACAAAAATATAGAAATAGCTTTAAATAAAATCAACTCTGACGATGTTACTGTAAAAAATTTACCGAATAATAAAGATGATGTTCAAGAAGGAGAAGAAAAACTTAAAGAAAAGTATGAGGAAATAATTCAAGAAAAAAACAATGAACCTATTGAGAATAATAATGAAAAAGCCGTTTCTGAAAATAAAACAGTAGAAAATAAAGATAATTTTTCGCAAACAAATACTAACAAACACGGAAAATATTCCGGTAATAAAAATAAAAACAAAAACAGACAAAATAATAAATAACAAATATATCATTTTACAAACTGTAAAAGGGCGGTGTATAAATACACCACCTCAGAGTGTAGAAAAAGCCCAAAATCCGATTGAGATTTTGGGCTTTTGATTTTA
>JAHHTR010000041.1 GCA_020024515.1 Angelakisella sp. | reverse complement strand
CAACTTGAAATATTCAGTATAGAGGATTTTGTACCCACAGATCATCTTCTGCGAAGAAAATTTTTTAGACCGCATGAATATGTTTATGATAAATATTTTGATTGCGTATTGTGTCCCGAAAACCAAGTATTGGAATATTCCACAACAAATCGTGATGGTTACAAAGAATTTAAGAGTAAGGGATATATTTGCCAAAGGTGTCCGTCTCTAAGTAAATGCGCAGAAAACAGTAAATTTGAAAAAACATTTACAATGCATATTTGGTCAGATTATTTGGAAAAGGCGGAAGATATCCGTCATACCCCTAAATACAAAAAACTGTATAACCGCAGAAAAGAAACGATTGAACGGGTTTTTGCGGACGCAAAAGAAAAACATGCAATGCGATATACTCCGTATAGAGGCTTAGCCCAAGTCACAAATTGGGTTAGGCTTAAATTTGCTGCCATGAACTTAAAAAAGTTCGCAATTCACCGTTGGAATGGGACACACAAGCCCACCAACACCGACCAATATCCCATTTTTTTATGGATTTTTTCAAATTTACCAAAATTTCAAACCGCATAAAATCAAAAGCCCAAAATCTCAATCGGATTTTGGGCTTTTCTTCACTCTGAGATATAGAATTAATTTTAAAGAGTATGTTTTGTTTTTTAATTTTTTATATTAATATTAATCATCATATAACAGTTCTTCTAATTCTTGTTTTATTGAAAATATATTTTTTTTTGCTTTTTGGGCTTCAAGTGCAAGTTTATTTTCATAATAACTTTCATTCTCTTGTAGCTCCTTATATCCTTCTGCTTTTACTTTTTCTATGGCTTGCATAACCTTATTAACAGAAGATTTGTAGTCTTTATCCAAACCTATCAGGTTATTACTGTAATTTGTACTTATCTGTGCCAGTGTACTTTCACTTACACCGCCAGTTATGCCAAGACTTGCCAGCTGTTGCGGTAAAACTTTTTTGCTCTCCATATAGTCAATGTATGCCTGTTTTGCAGAATTTTTGTAATCATTTTCAAGCTGTGGCAAATGACTTTTAAGTGAAGATATTTGATTATTCATAACTGCTCTTATGCCTTGTTCTCTTTGTTTTTTTACATTATACAAATATTCACGTTGAGAATTATATTGGTATTGAATTCTATCAATATAAGCATTCATTGACTTCTTTTTTTTGGCTATTGCGTTCCTTCTTTTTTCTTCTCTCTTTTTTTCCTCCTCTTTTTTTATTGTCTCATCTCTTTTGTTATTTGTAGATTGCTGAAATTTATCTTTATTGGGATTATATTCAACCGTTTGACCGTTTTTGTCATATACCAAATGCGGATTTACATTATTTGGATTATATATTGATGAATTAAAAATCATAGTTTCTTATCCTCTCTTTTTGATATCTTTATTTCGCTATATTAATTTTTCCACATAGTCCTTAAAACTGTTAAATTCTTTGTTAAGGCTTGTTAAGTTTTCTTCCAGTTTATAAGTTCTTTCAACTACTCTGTTGTGTTTATCAACTTTTTCTTCTAACTTCTGCAACCTATAACTCATTAATTTATTTGCTTGCTTTATACCGCCATACGTTCCGATTAACGTTCCTAAAAGTGACAGTAAAGCCACTGCTATTGCCTCTGTCATATACCTACTTCTCCTTTTTTACAGTCGTTCTTTTTATTCCGTCATAAATACCGTTGCTTGCTGTTGAAACAATTATTGCATTAAATAATATAAGTGAAAAAGCATTCCAAGAAAAACCTGTTGTAAAAGTAAGTGCCAAAGTTAATATAAACACAGCAATAATATAACTTAATAGCTGTGTCGGTATCTTTATATATTTATCTACAACATTTTTCAAAAACTGTACAATAAGCGATGTCATTGTACTTGCACCGGCGTATGTCGCCAGTATCTCCCAAGTTATATAGCCATCTATTGCCACAAAAAATTCCTCCTCAAAAATTACTTATTATCAATATTATTCAGTTTATTTAATATTCTTGCAAAATAGCTTTTGTTTTCTTTTTGCATTATTTCAATATTACTTTCAATTTTTTTCAGAATATTGGCAATAGTATCTTCTTTCTTTATAGTCGGATAAACCGTATCTTCTCTTTTTACCCAATCTGTATTTATATCTTCTTCATTAAAGAAAAAGTTTTGATTATCACTTAGCCAAAATACATCAGCTGGATTTTTTGTACTGTCTATGCTGCCTTTTTTTATAACATTACCACTACTGCCAATACCATAGGCATATTGTGGATAATTAATATCTGTATCAAACTCTATATGAAGATGAGCGCCACTTGTATATGCTCCTGTATTTCCATATAGACCTATTACATCACCGACATTTACTGTTTGCCCCACTTTTACCATAATTTTATCCAAATGGAACATTCTGCAAGCCAAATTTACTACTTTTCCGCTTTTGTTTAATATTACATCTTTATAAACAATAACAACTGTATTACCAAGCCTGTCTTTTGCGTGACTACCGTCCATACCACAAGCAACAACCTCGCCTTTTCCAAGTGCAAAAATTCTTCTGTCACCTTTTTTATCTATTAAATCCATACCATAGTGATGAAATCCCCACGAATTTTTATATGCTTGTGACTTGTATCCTGCTGTAATTTTACAATTATTCATAGGCATTAATAGTTTTTGCATATTAGCTTATCTCCTCCTTTTTATGTCATTTTATTCTATGTAAATATCATATTAATCGTGTAAAATTTCTTATCTTACAAATTTTCCTTTAATAGAATTCTTTGTAATACCCAATATCCCAAAACCTTCATTTACCTTTGCATTGCTTACGATAATTTGCATTGTAATATAATTCTTACATTTTGTCTTTATGGAAATAACCTGTGGAGAATTACTGCCATTAAATGTAAATCTTGAAAAATCAATATCTGCCCAATCAAAAATATCCATAAATTTTTCATCTACTTTTATCTTATCTTTATTATCCGTTTGCAAATAAACCGAAACACTTGAACGTGGATAAGGTTTTAATTTTACAGTAAATCCATTTTTTAACAGTGTCTTATATTTTGAAAAATCTCCGTCATCATCTGCCATAGTAGTAAAAGAAGCCTCTATCGGCATACCATTGTCGCTATATCTTTTCATATCGTGAATATCTGTATTAAACCTGCAAACTTCACCTTTATGCGTACCAAAATATAATACTTCCTGATGTGATAAGAAACATCTTGCATATATGTTATCCCATTGATAACATTCATATATAAAATCACCGTTTGTCTTTTCAGTATGCACCTTTTTACTGTTTCCATCAAGCAAATATACATTTCCGTTAATACTTATCATATATCTGTTTTGGTGGCTTATAACGGTAGCATCTCTTAGATTATCTTCTTCCACAATAGCATTATTTATAAACCAACTTCTGTTTTGGACTGTGTCATTTGCAGTTAAATTATTTTTTGTAATTGCATAAACTCCTCTTTCCGATAAAAAAACCGCTTCATCATCAATCGTACCTACACTGTTTTTTGCAATCATACCAATACCTACGATACTTTGTTTTGTTGTAAAAATAATCTTATCATCTTGCTGAATTGCTGTTCTGAAAAAAATTGTACTGTCCTGTGCATTACTTTCTTTTATTATTGCAATACTACTTCCTATTTTACAGTAACCCATTATCGCAGTGCTTTCGTTTCCAACAATATTATAACTTGTATCTGCAAAGTATGTTGGGTCATTCAGTTCACTTATCCAATCATAATTTTTATATGCTGCATTTCCCGAAATAATAACCCTGTCATTATTTCCATATCCATAAAGAGTTGATATGGTACAGTTTTCTATTCGCTCTTTATAACCTTTTGTTATATATTCAAATGTAATAAGTACATTATCATGCCCCACTATTTTGGGATTAGGCGGTGCTGTTTTGAATGTAACCTTTCCGTCAGCCAAATTTACACTATATTCCTCGGCTGCAAGTACTTTATCATCAATCTTTATTTCATTTACAGCTTTTATATTTTTGCTTGATAAACAGTATTCTCTACTTTTACCATCACCCAAAAAACTGTTTTGTCTTTTACTTTGCAACAAATTAATATGTTCATACACTTTTCCGCCACCGCTCGGACTCCTTGCGATAATATGCAAAGGAATTTTGGCTGTTTCAGATACATTTTTTATTTCTGTACCGTTATAGTATAAGTATTCTTTACCTGTAAATATATAAAATATATTTTTAAATACAAAACCCACACTTTTTGCATTATTTATATTTGATTTTATTACTGTCGGTATTTGTCCAACTGTCCATTTATAGAGCTTTGTTCCGCCATGAATAATAAACTCATCTTTCCCCTTAATATTTGCGAAAAATATTGCATTAACAGGACTTTCCACAACGGCAAGTGTTCTATACCCCACTCTTTTTTCTGGATAACCGTCACTGTCTGAAATTAGATTAGGGGCATAAGGGCTGCGGCTTTTATCTATATTTGTAGGGTCTGATGCCATATCCAAACCTTTAAATTTTGTATATAGAGAAGATATTATCCTAATATTTATCACCCCCGATACTTTAATTAAAAATATACTACTTGCAGTGAGTTTGACTGTGTATTGTCAATACCTAGTATTATGTGATTATATATATTCTGTATTTGCGAAACATCAATATTTATATCACTCGCGCCTATAACTATCGCCGCATAGAAAGGTATAGCCTCCTGTAAATCAAGTTGTATCTCAAATTCATAATCATTATCTGTATTATCATCTATGGTTTTCGGAAAATAAAAATACTCTATAATAACATCACTGCTATATGTATTTTTATTTAATATAAATTCTTTATTTATACAAAAACCTATATTTTTTGACTTTCCGTTTTGCCAAACACGTCTAATTGATATAAAATCATTAGGCATCATATATTTATTTTCACTATTCAATAAACTTTCAAGACTTACTCTTTTTACAGGACGCTTAATTTTACAAAGTTCTTTTTGTGCCATATCAATAGCCATAGGCAATTTTGAAATAATATATTCATCTTGTGTATTTTGTATTTCCGGAATATATTCATCAATTAATTTCAAAGTTCTTGTTTTTGCTTCTTTAAATGTCAAATAAAACTCCTCACTTTTTAATAAATGGGACGAAAAAATATTTCGCCCCACTATCCTCAATTTACTTATTTAAGTATTATGCGTCTTTTGCTTTAATTACATATATTTCTTTTGGTCTGCAAACTTTTCCGCCAAATGTATTAAGACCTTTTACAGCGTCACTGAAAAGTCCCTGTGGGCGATATGCTTCCACTTCGTTAATACCTCCGGCAAATGCAAAACCTTTTGCTGTTTTTATTATGATATGTGTACCATGACTGTCAACATAAAGGTTGTTTGTCATCTTTACATTAAAGCCCATATATTTTCCGACAAGTCCATTTTCCAATAGCTTATCATTTTCGTTTTTTGCAGATATAATATAGTTAATCATAAGCATATATAGTTTTGGCGAAAGATAAATGGTACATTTGTCTTTTTCCGAAACACCGTTTCCCCATAGATACTCTATACCATCATCAATAGCTTTTTTTGCCGCTTCTGTTGTATTAATGACAAGCTCAACCGATTTACTTGCATTTGTCGCACATTCTTTTGCTATAAATTTATCTCGTTCCTCTGCCATCGCCCTGTTGGATTCTTCCATAAGTGCTTGCATAAGTCCCTCTTTTGACTGTGCTTCATCAATATCATCAACCATAAAATTAAAAAATTTCGCCTGATCGATTTTCAGTTCCAGCACACTGTCGCTAACGGTATTCGGAGTTCCGATATCCGAACCTGTATAATTACCGATTGTCGGACGCTCAACACCCAGAATTTTTACGGTTTTTCCCTTTCCGACCTCACCTTTAAAGCGATAGTCGCAGTCATTTTCAAATACTGTCAATTTTGGAAGTTCATGTTCAATATATTTTGACCATATTGTTTCCTTAAAATTTGTATAAGCCATTCTTTTAAAATCTCCTTTTTATTTTTTTAATATCTATATAAAATAAATTTTTGTATGTGGTAACTATTCTTCAAAGTCATATTATTGTTGTTTGTCTCTTTGTATAGTTTCCCCATAAAAACTTTATGTGCCAAAAATTAATAATTGCTGTTTATCTGTGTAGTTTTGACAGACTTTTTATAGCACGTTCAAGTATATCCGGATTATCCAAATCATCTTTTGAAAGACGTTCCAACTCATCAGATGAATAAAAATCTTTTATTGTTCCTTTTGATGAACCAACCTTTCCGATAACGGGAATACTGTCTCTTTCTCTGCTTTGTAGCTTTAATATAACTTCATAAGCCTCAATATTCGATAGTCCAAGTATCCTTGCTATACAAAATATCTCGCCCAAATCATCAATACTTTGTGCTGTGCAGTCACAGTATTCTGCTTTTATTTCCTCCAAGTCATCATTAAAAATCTTTTCATTTTGCTCTCGTTTTATACGTTTATACTTTTCCGAAAGCTCATTATACTCAGGTGAATTTCTTAAAATATTTTGTTTTTCAACTTCCATTGCCTGTTGCTGTTTTGATAGTTCAAGATTTTTACAAATTTCTTTATAATCTCCATTTATACCGTTATCATTTAACAGCTTTATAAGAGTAGCTAATAGCTCTATTGCTTTTTCTTCTTTTTTGTTTACTGTTTTTTCGTTAAGCATACATTTTCCTCTTTCTTTCAATTATTTTTCTTTAATAAAACTTTTATCGCACAATGCGCAATTTTCATTTACACATGAATATATATCTTCTTCGTTTTCTCGGTGTTTAAAAACCATTTCACAATTACACTTCTCGCATATCACTGTGTTCTTCCCACTCTCTTTCATAATTTAAATTATTATCCGTCATTCTGCGTTTTTCTATTATTTTCATAAAGCTTTCACGTGGTGCAACAGCATTTTGCGGAAGTGCTTCAACATATTCTTCAAAAGTTATATATCCGCTTTTCAGTGCATTTTCCAGTGACTGTTCTTCTGCATATTTACTAAAAGAATCCGTAGGAGAAATATCAACTCTCACACTGTCCTTTAAACGCAAAATATCTTTTGGCAAAATCAATAAATTACTGCTTACCAAACCGTCAGGATTATATACAGACCAAATATCCAAAAAAATTTTTGCTATATCCTCAACAAATTGTTGATATGTTTTAATATATTCGTTTATCGGCAGTGCTGATTGTTCTCGTACAGCCATAATGGCAACTCCACTGGCTTTTGTAGGGTCAATTTGTCCGATAACCGTATCCGATGCTCCCGCAAGGTCTCGTGTTTTATTTATTAGTTCATTTGCAAGTATATGCGCATCGCTTGCCATACTTGTGGGTTCTAGGTATGATATATAGTCACGAACATTTCCAACAACTCCGTCTACCTGAATACTTGCCCCTGCCTCAAACAAGGCATCGGGATTTGCAATAGCGTTGACATTATAAACAGGCTTTCCGTATGCCGCAAGCTTTACAGTAGATAATCTGTGAACCAAATTTTCGTTGCATTTAATCTGATTGGGTATAATCGGCAAACATTCACCTATACCGTGAGCAGTACCGTTTTGCCTTGTCCAAACCATACTTGCTATCGGGTATAATGAAAGTCCCACAGGTTTTCTGCCTTTTTTCTCATATATAATCGCTGTGTCCGGCTGATATATAACATTTTTAACACTTCTGCTGATATGCACTATACCGTCAATTTTTGTCATAAACAACAGTGATGTACATTTATGTTCTTCTGATTTAAAAAATAAAGATTTTGCAAAATGCGAATTTTCATTATCTTCATCACTTCTTATTTCATCAATAAGTTTTTGTGAAATTCCGTTTTTCTTTGCCTGTTTCTTTACGTCTTCCACAAACAAACGTTCTCTTATAATTATCCAAGGCTGACTCTGTATATCACAAACCGTTTCATCACCAAAGAAAATATCAATATTCGTTATATTTTGAGCCTGTGCCTTGTCATTATAAAAATACAGATAGCTATCACCACTTATACAAGCATCTTTTACCGCATAACTGCAAAGTTTATCAAGTTTTGCCTGTTCCCAATGTTTACGAGCGAGCCGATTGAGTTCTATACATATCTCCTTTTCTTTTCCAAGTTCATCGCTACCATATATTATAGAAACTCTATTTTGCATAACACTGTTAAATCTATAATTTACGGTAGGTTTAACAAAGTTATAGCAAGGCAAATTTTTGTCTTTTACATCACTTTCAAACCACTGATCACCTTCATAAAACTTATATGCTCGATCTCTGCGAGAGTCTAGCTCCATATATGAATGATTGATAAGTCCTTCTTCATATTTTTTCCATATATCCGTTAAGTTCTCTTTCAAAACGACTCTCCTTTCTATACTATTGTTACTTTTCCACCGCCTACTATATTATTTGTGGATTTTCTCTCAAAGCTGAAATTATATTGTATTTCTGTCTTTTTGTTATTTTCAATACTCTTTTTCGGTATCCATTCACTACAACCATATCTAAGTGCTGCCATAGCATCATCATTAAACGATACAGGGCTGTCTGTATAGTTACCGTTTTGGTCTTTTTGCCAGTGCCACTGCGAAATTTCACTTATCGTGTTTATGCAGTTCGGATTAATATATATTTTACGTCTTTTTAGCCAATCAATAGCATAAGTTACACTTCCGTCAAACTTGTAGACAGCTCTTGCCTTGTAGCCTGCACGTTGCCAAGTTATAATTCTGTCGGGCTCTGCACTGTCACAAATCATAGGTATATCTTTCGGCAACTCTCTTGCTATATTTATAATATCCTCCGTATTTTTTTCACGAAGATATATTTCACTGCAAATATATATATCACCGTCTTTTATACCAATTTGCAATATAGCGTTTGCATGATTAAATCCAAAATCCTGCCCAATACGAAAATCATCAAAATTAATAATTTTTGTATCAAAGTCTTTAATTTCATAATTATTAAATATTAAACCACTTGTTTCGCCCCACTCACCCAAACCATATACTCTGTAACCGTCAGGGTCAATTTCTTTTCTTCTTTCCATTCTTTCATAGTACTGTGCATCACAAAACTTATTGTCTCTATATGTACTGTGATGACAAAATACATTTTTATCTTCTCTGTCAAAAAATACTTTTTTTATCCAATGTGACGATGACACCGGGTTAAAAGTAAGTCTTATTTGATAAAATAAATTATTCGACAAAATACCACGAAGTCTATCGTCAAGTATTTCTAGGTCACTTTGCAAAAGTTCTGTTGCTTCCTCTACCCATATATCCGTCAGCTGTCCGTTTGTTGCGGTTATAGACTTTAATTTTTCTCTCTGTTTATCATCATTTACACCACCAAAAAGAATTTCGTTACCATTCAGCGTACAAGTTATCTTCATAGGACTTGTGGTAATATTAAAATATTTATTCAGATTTAACCTGGTAATAGCCTTTTGCAGTTCAGCAAATGTACTGTTACGGTTACTTAAATCTATCTTTCTTACGCAAAGCAGATTTCTGCCCTTTTCACTGAGCAACCGCAAAATATAGAACTGTGCTGTATCAACACTTTTTCCGCTACCGGCACTGCCATTCATACATATATAACGTTTTTTACACTGCCATATTGGTTTAAAAATTGTGTTTCTCTCTATATTCCTAAACATCTTTAATCACAACTTCTATATTTTCATTAATTTTTTCAATATCATCACTCTTTGTATTTTTGTCAATAAGCTTTGTAATAATTGTTGTAAGATCACCTATTTTTATTACGTCCAAATCACTTATCGCATTATATATAGCCTGTCTTTCCTTAGCTGACATTTCTTCGTCTTGTGCGGTCTGTTCCAATAAATAAATTAATTTACTGTGATATTTATCGGCAAGCATCAGTCTTTTTTCCAGTAGTCCCAGTGCACCATATAGCACTTGATTGATTTTTGCATTTTCTTCTGTTGGCTTATTAATTATTTTTTCATTATTATACAGAGCAACCCAACGACGTACTGTCCCCTGTGAAATTCCGAGTATTTCTGCTGTCTCTATATAGCTTTTGTTTTTTTGATAAAGTTCATAAGCTTGTCTTTGTCTTTCCAATCGTCTGAGTTTTGCTTGTGTATAGTTTTGTTGTTCGTTTATTTGGTTATACCTCCTTAACTTATATATTTCCAAAAATATGAACGTATGTTCTAATAAATTAGTCTAAGTTTTAATTTGTAAACATTTGTTCTTTTTTGAATGTGAGTGCCATTATATCCTGTGTTTTTAAAAATGTCAATACTTTTTTAAAATTTATTTATTAGTTTATAAATAATAGTGAATTGATAAACAACAAAGGGAGAAAAACCTTCTCCCTCAAACTGTCAAATAAATATATTAAAATAAAAAGTTATACCAAAAATTTAATCTCAGAATATTTTTTGGTTTTGTAAATCTGATAAACAATTATTTTTCTGCAAACTGACAGCAAATAAAATTACTCTCTATGTATCTTTTAATCAGCTGTTAAAATCATATTTACTTTAATATCTCTCTGCTTTCCGCTATATTTTCAATAAATTTATAATGCACATTAAATAAAAACTTATCATTTACTTCTTCCGCACTTAGCTCTCTGTCTATAATTTTTTTATATTGTTTCATTTCGTCTTCTTTGTTTTTTATATTAATATTCGCAAGTTCTTCCGCTTTTTTAAAATCTATTTTTTCACTTATATTTTCTCTACATAGATATACAT
This sequence comes from Angelakisella sp., assembly GCA_020024515.1. Taxonomy (GTDB): domain Bacteria; phylum Bacillota; class Clostridia; order Oscillospirales; family Ruminococcaceae; genus Angelakisella. The sequence goes on along the minus strand of JAHHTR010000041.1, from coordinate 5,829 downwards.
TTTTGACAAACTCTATCGGTATTGGCTTTCCCATAACAGATAGTTTTTTTGCAAAAGTTAGTGTTTTACTGTCCGTATTCGGTATTTCTCCGAAAGAAAATACTTTTTTTCCAAAAAAATATATATCTATGTGTGTCATAACACCTGTGCAAATATATTTTTTCTGTTCAATATCAATCGGAATAGATATATCATCCTCTGTCTCCGCAAAAATTTTTGCTCGTGATTTTAATAATCGGCTTTTGTTGTTGCTATCCTGTGTTATGCCACTTACCAATATTTCCCCTGCCTGAACGCTTTCTCCGCTTTTTACAAGTGGTTGCCCTTCATAAACCTCGGTGGAAACAATAAAACCGTCTTTTTTTGCTACTATGTTACAAGGAGTATGTGTATCCATAATTTCTTTTGCATTTGTTGTCTCTCTTATTTTTATTTCAGCTGTACAACCTTTTAAATTAACAGCCGACCAACTTATATGTTCATTATTTATCATCAGCATTCTTTCTATGGTTTGCGTATCAATATTTTTGCGAAAAGCTCCACGAAAAATGCCCATATCATGTAGTTGTTCTTCAAGCAAACGTGTATCCGTCACATTGTTACCGACAATATTAATATCAAGTATAAATAAATTTAATATGTATGGCAAAATCAAGAGACAAATTAAACCTACTATCAAACCAACTCTCTTTTTATAGGCATTAATATATATTGGCACACCTTTTTTTGATACTGTACAATATTTTATATGCGCAGATTTTGCCAACTTTTCAACTTCTTTAAGTTTTCTGTATGGTATTGATATATACATATTTTTCTCGCAATGTCGCATATTAAGAATCGCAATATTTTTTTTTTGACAAATATATAAAAATCTTTCCGGATAGTTATCTGTAATTTTAAGAGTTACTATTCCTCTAAAAAAACGTATAAGTTTAATAAACATATAGGACCTCACATTGTTAATTAAATATACTCAATCGAAATTATTTTACCTTCTATTATCGCAGAGCTTGAATTCATAGCTTTCATAGTCAACAAATTTCCCTGAAATTTAATAATTAGCTTTCCTGAACTTAGACGAATACAGTTATCGTTATATTCCAAAATACTTTTACTGCCTTCTATTATCGCTTGATTGTTGTCGAGGATTTCCACACGAAGCTTTGGAATCTGTGAAGATATGGCAGTTTCGGATTTAATTTTTATTTTATCAATATTTTTTTTATTAAACATATCTTTTACATTCATCTTTTGTCCCCCTAGTATAAGTTTATTTGTATTAAAAACTATGTATCTATAATATAAATATATATAATAAATATATTGTTGTGGGTGGTTTAGTATGATAAAAATATATAATAAAAATCGTGCAGATAAATATATTTATATAAATTATTGCATTAAAAATACAATCTATGCAATAATTTGTATAATGCTTATTATATATCTGTTTATAAGTTCGCAAGAAATAAAAACAAACATTTTGTCATCACTTAAAATATGTGTTGATGTATTAATTCCTTCACTCTTTCCGTTTTTGATTATTTCGGGAATACTTTCTACAACTTATTGTGGCTATGTGCTTTCCTATCCACTTCGTCCAATATGCAAATATATATACGGAATACCCACCGACACCGCACCGGCACTTTTTACGGCCTTTATCGGTGGATATCCCGCAGGTATCAATGCACTGATAGGCTTGCGTGATATTGGCATAATAGATAATGAAACCTGTGACAAATGCAGTAATTTTTTTATATATTCTTCACCACCATTTGTTATAACAGTTATCGGATTGGGTGTATTTAACAGTATAAAAGTGGGGATATTTATTTATGGAATACATCTTTTGGCAGGATTTTGTTTAAGATGGATTACATATCCACATATAATTAAATCAACTGTTAAAAACAAAGTTAAATATCACTATGAAGATATAGGCAGTGCCATTGTTCATTCGGTTACCAAAAGCATAAATATCATAACCTCAATGTTTGGTTTTGTTGTTATATCAAATGTGTTATTATTAGTACTTAAAAAGATAGGTTTGACAAATTTATTGTTGCAGTTGTTTTATAAATTAAGTTTTGGTATAATGAAAGATGTTGCAGTAGAAACGTTATTGAATGGATTTATTGAAATTTGTAGCAGTATTCCAAGATTACAAAGTTTAAGTTACAATATAAGTGTGTGGATAGCACCATTTATTATTTCTTTTTGTGGAATGTGTGTTATTTTTCAGTTAAAATCATTATGTGACAGTAATAATATTAAAATTAAAAATATTGTTGGTTTTAGGTTTTTGCATGGAATTTTAACCACAATTCTTTCTTCACCCATACTGTATTTTTCTTACAGAACACTGCAAACTTTTGTGCCACAAAATACATCGTTACAAATACAAAACAATAAATTAATGTCAATATTATCCTTATTGGGTATAACAATAATTGTTCTAAGCGCTTTTTGTGCTTTCTATGCAAATATATTAACTTATTATAAAAACATAAAAATTAAACATATTAATGAGGGGATACAGTTGTGAAAAAAGCTTTATTTGGAAATAATATAGAACCATCATGTTCTTATTGTAAATATGGTAAATATAATAATTCTGAAAATATAATATTATGTGTAAAAGTAGGTGTGGTTGAAACATACGACAGTTGTAAAAAATTTAAATACAATCCGCTCAAACGCAAACCTCCACAACCGATATCAATAGAAAAATTTGATGTTAAAGATTTTGATATAGAGTAATAAAAAAATGAGGAGTACTAAAAAATATGAAGAAGTTTAAACAACTTTTCTGTATAATGTTAAGTTTATTTTTAATATTATCAATATGCGGATGCACCGGCGGTGCATTTAGCGGTGATGATATTTATTTGGTAAGTTCAAGTTACTTTATGGGGCAAGCCAAAGGATACTATGTAGATACCGATAATGAAAGTGCTATTTTCAAAACTGCCCAATCGACACTTTCCGAACAACAAGAAAATATTGACAAGTGCTTGGATTTTGGAAAAAATCATAACTTTAATACAGCATTTGTCGATGTGCATAACGAAAACGGTTCTATATATAAATCAAAGTATATAAATCTTGATAAACGAATACCGACAGATGATAATAATTACGATATGCTTAAATATATGTGTACAAAAGCGCAAGAACGTTCTATGCAAATTTATGCGGTTTTGGATTTATATAATTTGAATATTATAAATCCCGAAAAAGTAAATATAAGCGATATTGTAAATAATCAAAATGTATATGACCCACAAAACCAAAAAACACTGGGTATTATAAAAGATATCCTTACAGAACTGTTAAGTAACTATGATATATCAGGTATAGTCTTAAAAAACATTGATGTTCCTTTCAATGCTTTTAATGTATCTTCCGAAAAAGCAAAAGAAATAATAACAAATATTGTTGAGCATATTGAGAAGAAAAAAGCTACAACATCTATATGTCTGTTATTTGACTTTGATAACAAAGAAAGTATTTTCAATAAAAAATTTATAGAAAATCTTAATAAAAACTTAAATATAGATATGTTTATCCCTACAACACAAAACAAAATAAATACAGGATATATTGACTTTGTTAATAATGTTGTAAATTTAAATTTAGGTGATACATCTATCTATACAATCAATGAATATTCAAGCGACAACGCAAACGAACTGCAAAATCAACTACTTGCAAATGCTACTCACAGTGCCTTTGAAGGTTCAATTATCGGAACATATACTGAATTAAAAGATCTTGATGATATAAATATGACCATGATAAAGAGCGGATTTAATGCAGGAAGCTTTAATCCACTGAAAGTTGACTTATCCATACAGCCGAAGTTAAATATAACTTATCCGGAAAATAATTTTGTAACAGATAAAGATACTGTATTCATTATGGGAACATCAGCACCTGATAAGCCAATTACAATAAACGGCGAAGAATATAAACAAACCACAACAAACGGAACTTTCGGTATTCATTATAAATTGAATTCAGGTGAAAATATAATAAAAATTTCTCAGGATAATACTACTTGTGAGCTTTCGGTAAATTATACAAAAAATGCTACCCAAAAGATAACAGCTATTCCTGATAATGCACTGTTTCCCACAACATCAATAGGTTATGACAGTAACGAAACTGTTAATATAACAATAACCGCTCCAGCACAATCTACCATAACCGCAACTGTTCGAGAAACTACTGTATTATTAAAACAAACTCAAACCGCAGCTGAAGGTATGCCTGTTGAATATACAGGCTCGTTTTCTCTGAATAATGTAAAAGTTGGAAAAGATGAAGTAAAAAGTCTTGGTAAAATAACCTATATAGTGGCATCGAACGGAAATAACAGTGTACAGACATCAAAAGGAGAAATTGTTGTTGCCGGCAGAAATATTCCACTTGTTGCAGAAGTTTTGCCACATTCATCGGCGTTGCTTGACAGTGCAAATGTCGATAAACACAATGGTTTTATAAATAAAGGAGCAAAATTTGCAGTAAGGGGAAAAACTCCGATAACCGTAAACGGATATAAGCAATATGCCTATAAGCTATCCAATAACCAATATATACAAGCAAGTAACGCAAATATTGAAAGCGTACCCGAGGAGTGTTATTCAAAAATTACTGCGGCAAAGACGCATGCTGTTGATAAAAATCAAGTTATAACTTTTATTGGAGCAACACCGGCAATAACAGGCGATTTAAAAGAAAAATCACTTGAACTTACTTTTTTTGACTCAGATATACAAATCAATACTGATGATATTATCAGCGGTATAGTTACAGAAGCAAAACTTGAAGACAAAGGCAGACTTGATATTCTTACTTTGACCTTTAATACTGATATATGGGGATATGATGTGTCCTACAAAGACGGAAATACAGAAATTTTTATAAAGACACCACCCTCAATAGATATAACACAAGAAAAACCATTGAGTGGAATAAAAATTGTATTAGACGCAGGGCATGGAGGAAAAAATCCCGGAGCTATGGGTGTCGCAGGAACAATGGGACCTACAGAAGCTATGTTAAATGATGCTTATGTTGCCGTAACACGATTCAGACTTGAACAGATGGGTGCCAAAGTAATAACCACAAGAGGCATTTTAGCGGAAGATGTTTCCCTTGATGAAAGAATGGATATATTGAGTAATGAAAAAGCGGATATATTCTTATCACTGCACCACAACAGTACCGATAAAAGCAAGGATTTAACAGATGTCAGCGGAATGGAAGTATATTATAATACACCAAACAGCAAACTATTCGCCGATACTTTAATGAAAAATTTATCATCTTCAACTATGAGCAAATCAAGTGAAAGTCAATACGCAAATTACTTTGTAACACGTACGAATATATGTCCTGCTGTATTGTTTGAATTAGGCTATATAGTAAATCCGACTGAATATGAAAAGATAACAAAAGAAGAAAATCTATATAAAGTTGCAAATGCTGTCTCACTGTCAATTTTGGAAATCTTAAAATAAATTGAGTAAATTCTACAAATTTCTATTTTTTTTAAATTGATTTTGCCATAGATAACAAAAAGAAAGTTAATTTTTTGGCATTTATTATATCTGTATTTTATTGAATTATTCTTATAAATATAGTATAATAACCTAGTAATATTTCTTATATTACTTACATTAAATTTGAGATTTCTTTTGCAATATTTATATATAAAGATGATTAATGAAAAACCCAAAATTCCCTGATGAACATTCATCAGGGAATTTTGGGTTGATTTTATTTTTTTTAAATAAGGCAATACCACACAATTAATAT